>JBCCRB010000006.1:0-22789 GCA_039208465.1 Pseudomonadota bacterium | reverse complement strand
GGCGCAGGCGTCGAATCAGCCTGGTCTACAAGTTGCACCATCCAACTTTGCTGGGTTCCTGTGTCATATTCACGAAACCCTGCAGCTTGGAAGCCCCGTGCCAGGCAATCATTGACGCCCGTAATCTTAAATTCGCGTTCCGCCACGCACATGCGGATAGGACCTTCCCATCGACCGCCACGCAGCGCATCCTCAGCGTAAACATAGTAATAGCGCGATGCCAGCGCGCCCTCAATCAGCGTGGAGCACTGGGAAGGCTCAACATGCCACCATCCCTCGGTAACCCAGCCTGCGCGAGCGCGATAGCCAATCGCCACGCCGACCAATTGCTCAGTGGCATTGCACACCCGAAAATCCGCCAGCGCCGGGGTGCTCGGCAGCGACCAGCCACCCAACAGCGTGAGAAAGCCAAGCAATGATGGCGCCAATGCAGGCAACCGGATGCGACGGGATAATGTCACAATCAATTCAGAGCGATACAACTTGCACTACCTGGTTAATTGGCGGCATTGACCTCTCCCTATAATCTTCAAATCGATTTATGCAATGGTGCGAACCACGACACCGGCCCTATACCAGTCTTTCACACTGAAACTTGAACAAACGGAGGCATGCAATGGACGAAAAAGACCATACCGAACTGGAAGCGGCCGCCTTCAGAACATTAGTCGCGCATTTGCGTGAGCGAACCGACGTGCAGAACATCGACATGATGAATTTGGCCGGTTTCTGCCGCAACTGCCTATCCAACTGGTACGCTGACGCAGCACGCGAACGCGGCTTCGACCTTGATAAACAAGCCGCGCGAGAACTGATCTACGGCATGCCTTATGATGAGTGGAAAGCCAAATATCAGACTGAGGCAACGCCGGAACAAAAAGCCGCGTTTCAGGCCAACCCTAAAGATCACTCGCAGGATTTGCCAGGTGCCCGGTCAGCCCTCCGGCTGACCCGGCTGGTCAAGCGAACGCAGGCGGAAGTCACCCGCCCGCCCTTCGCGCGCTGGTGGTGGCAAGCCGTCTTCGATCAGCCGCAGCCGGAAAGATTTGGCAGACAAGGGGTTTCGGTTAACCGCGACCACTTCCTCGACATCACCAAGCAGAGACGCGCCGCCATCAAGCTCCACGTCTACAAAGCTGATCGGATTAATCCGTTCAAGCTCCGCCTCAGTTTGCAGGGGCGGAAGCTGCAGCATTGGCAACTGATTGTTCGCCAGGGATGTTAGGAGCGGCGAAGCCGCATCCCCCAGAAGCACACGCAATTGCCGCTCCACATAAAAGGCCATCTTGCGGCGCCCGGCCTTGGTGAAATTGATCCCGTCGCTGACACGCAAACGCACCTTCTGGCCCTTAATGTCATCGCCTGTCTGAACGAAATTGCCGTTCTCATCGACGAAACCATCCCAGATATCGACGAAATAGCCATCGGCATCTTCAACCGCCGTGCGGTACATCTCATTGAACGCCAGCATGTCTGCGGACATGGATTTAAACTTAAAGGGCGGCGCACCGACCCACACAAGCAGCTTGTTCTGCTCGCGCACAGCATTGGCAAAGGCAGTGACCCGCGCCACATATTCCGTGTTCCATGCTTCGGTTCTGACTTTCTCGCTGCTTCCGCCAATCCGCATCGCTTGGCGATCATTCGAGCCGATTTGCATGACAACAATATCAGGATTTTCTTCTTCGATGATCGCACCGATTTGCGCTGGCCAATCATAGAAATCGTCACGCACAAAACCAGAAGAACCGCTCGTCTTACGGATTACGGCCACGGTTTCAACCTCAACAAAAGCTTCCGCCAGCCCCTTAGCCATGCCGTCGGCAACAAAATCACCAACGACCAGAACGCGGCGCGCATTTTCCGCTTTCTCAACGGCGACAATTGCGGGCGCTGCAGCAGTGGCCGGTGCGGCGCGTTTCGGGGCTACACGCGGCTGCGTTGTCTGACGCTGCGGCGCCTTTGCCTTGTTATCTCTTTTGCGAGGCTGGAACAGGCGCTCAAGAAATCCCTGCTTACGGCTACTCTTGGCCTGTGCATGCGCCACGGCGCCATCTTTGATAAACAAAGGTGCCGTACCAACGCCCACCAAGGCGATTGACGCAACAAGAATGACCAACCCGCATACGCGTACAAATTTCCGCATAAATCCCAACGCCGAAAACGGCTGCCCAGATGATTAACGCCTGCGTAACACTTCTAGCACTTCCATTGACGCAAATCCATCCTGCGGAAGGCCTGCGCTCGCTTGAAATGCCTTGATGGCAGAACGTGACATCGGCCCGATCTTGCCATCAACTTCACCCTCATAATAACCCTTACGCGCCAGCCGCGCTTGCAATTCTTCACTCTGCGCGATTGACAATTTAGTGAACGGGCGGGTCCAGTCCTTTCTTGGCGCCGGGAACCCGGCAATCTGGTCGGCAAGCAATCCAACGCCCAGCGCATATTTATCGGCATTGTTATAGCGTTTGAGCACAAAGAAATTGTCGATCATCAGGAAGGCTGGTCCCTGCCGCCCCTGCAGAACTTTCAACTCGGCTTTTTGCGAGGGGCGCGGAAACGCCTTGCCATTGGCGCGGCGCACACCGAGCTGCTCCCATTGAGCCAGCGTCAGTTTACCGCCCGGAAATTTGCGTCCTGTCGGCAAAACGACTTCGTAGCCCCAGGTCTGCCCACTGCGCCATCCATTGTCGCGCAACAGATTGGCCGCCGTGTAAAGCGCATCAGGGATTGAATTCCAAATGTCCTTGCGACCATCCCCGTCACCATCCATTGCCCAGGCGGTGTAGCTGGTCGGAATAAACTGCGTATGGCCCATCGCACCAGCCCAGGAACCCGTCAGACCACGCAGTGAAACGTCGCCACGGGCCGTGATTTTCAACGCCTCGATGAGTTGGCTGCGCGCGAAACGAGCCCGGCGCCGATCGGCATAGGCCAGCGTCGCCAGCGCTCGTGGCACATAGTGCAAGCGGCTTTCCTGTTTGAGCGCCTCACCATAGCTGGATTCCATCGACCATATGGCCAGCAGCACATGGCGGCTCACGCCCATATCGCGCTCAATACGCGCCAGAAGGCGGCCATGCTTGCGCAGCATCTCCTGACCGGTTCCCACGGTGCGTTCATTGACCCTGCTGTCGATATATTGCCACGCCTCGTCTCTAAACTCGGGCTGGAACCGCGCTTTGCGCAAAACCTCGGCATCGGGTGCGCGCACATTGGCAAAAGCCCGGTCGTAAACCGACCCCGGCACACCATTACTCACAGCGGTCGCGCGAAAATCGCGAATCCATTGTTGAAACCCGGCATCAGCGTTCGCGGCAGTGGTTCCAAAGGTCATCCCGGCAAGAAGGGTGGACGCAACAAATACGGTATGAATCAGGCACTTTTTCATCGTTTGATATCCATGTGTCTGCATGTCGATAGCGGTTTTGGTGGCGCGCCTCTCATCGCTGCATACGCAGACCAATGAAAGCCGACCATTCTTCACTGCGATTTGCCTCTTGGTCGGATAATGTCTGTTCATAGCCCACCCGCCCGGTGATTCCGGCAAAACGATTATACCAATATGTGGCACCAACTTGACCAGTGATTGTGGCCGTGTCGTCATCGCTCTTCACTTCATCGTCAATTTCAACGCCGAATGAACCATTCAGCGTCAGATTGGCGCGCGCGCGATAGTCCACATCACTGTCAAATGAATAGACAATGGAGCCGGACGTATTTGCATCACCGGTCGGCTCTGTTTCCGTCGACAGAGACAAACCGATGTCAATGTCGCGCCGCGGCGACCAATTGAGCGCCCCTTCCAGAGACAAGCCAGCCAGGTCCGGCAGGCTTCTTTGCTCAATGTTTTCAAAGAAATAACCGGCCGCGATTTCACCATTTAGCTTGTCGCCCAGATCGAACTCGACCCCACCACGCAACGCAATATCACGCGAATTGCGATCAAGACCATTGGCATCAGTGTCGTCATCAAAGCGCCGCAGGCCCAGGTCCAATTCGACAAAGGGTGACAGGATCGCACCGGTATCAAGAGCACCACGCAATTGCGCGGTATAGGACGTTGAATTTAGATCGCTTTGCGAGATCTCGCTGCCATCACTCAGGGAAACGTCACCAAGCATCGTGCGCGATACACCAAGCGTGGCGCCGGTAACCACGGGCCCGACCGGTCTTTGATAACCAATTGTACCATTGAGCGTGAGCGTGGAGGGGTCGGCTGTCACCACCGGATCGGTGGCACCACCGGTTGCATTGGACACCGCCGCTGACCGCGGATCTTCGGCATCATAGGTAAAACCAGCGGTTGCTGTGATCTGCTGTTCATCAGCCAGCTCACGGAACAGTGTTGCGTTGCCGGACGTCGTCACGGAATCGAATGAGCCATCATCAACGCTGAACGGTAAGGTGATATCAACGTCACCCGACAATTGTGATGCGCCAAAATCACCCTCGAATGCCACATCGGCGATGACTTCAACGTCGCGCGCTTCACTGGTCGATGTCACGATCTGCGCCGGCGGGCCGGCATCTTCGTCCCGCGAAGTCCGGTGCGTGTAGGTGGCGCCAATTTCAACGCTAGGCCGCAAGGTTATTGTGCCAATTTGGATACCAGGCGCGCTGTAAGGCGCCGCAACCGGCGCACCGACACCGGTTTGCAAGGGGCCGACGGCCTCTACGCGCCCGATCGTGCCGGTTGTTGCGGGATCGACCTGTCCAGCCTGTTGAAACTGCTCGGCAAGCGGGATGGGCTCATCAGCAATCAAGCCCTCAATCGTCGTCGGCCCTTGAAGACCGAGCGCTGTCCGTTGCGCGTCAAGATTACTCCTGACCGGCGAAAACACCGATCCGCTGCCGTCATCTTCGGCAGGTGCCGAGCCACCGCTGTCGGCAACGGAACGACCCAGAAGATCATCCGTCGTTCCGCGCAATTGCAGGCTATCTTGCGCCCAAACAGGAGCGCACATCAGGCAAGTTGAGGCAACAAGTGCCAAACCGCGCAACGATTTCGGTGGTCTCCGAAGTCTTTCATCTCGTCGAGTGTTCACTGTAAATTCCGCTGTTTGCAGGTTGACGGAGGCGGTCAACACGCACAATTCACTACCGAAAAGTAAAAAGAAGCGGTTAATGAAGCGTTGAATCAGGCGACATTTTCGCGCCAGCCATGGACAGCGGCATCACGATGAAATACCGAGCGGTCCGATGCCAGAAGTGCCAAACCCATGATGATCACGACACAAGACGCCATTGCCTCGGCGATACGCACCATCACAACGGAGCGCACCGGGATTGATGCACTTGCATCAGCGCTGGAAAACGGGCTCGGCGACCCCTTTCGCCAGGCGGTAGAACGCATCGGCCGGATCACCGGGCGGGTCATTGTCACCGGTGTTGGCAAATCGGGCCATATCGCCTCCAAGATTGCAGCGACGCTCGCATCAACCGGTACGCCGGCATATTTCGTACATCCGGCAGAAGCCAACCATGGTGATCTCGGCATGATCGCGCGCGATGATGCCATCATCGCCTTGTCCTGGTCCGGCGAAAGCCGTGAGCTCGGCGGCATCCTCGAATATTCACGCCGCTTCCAGATCCCGCTGATTGCCCTGACAAGCGGCGACAATTCAGCTTTGGCACGCGGCGCCGATGTCGTCTTGGCCTTGCCAAAGTCGGATGAAGCCTGCCCGCACGGCCTGGCGCCCACCACATCGACAATGATGCAATTGGTCATGGGTGATGCATTGGCCGTCGCATTGCTTGAAAGCCGCGGCTTTACCGCCAACGATTTCCGCGATTTCCATCCCGGCGGAAAGCTGGGCGCAAGCCTGACCCTGATCGCCGACATCATGCACACCACCGAACGCCTACCACTAGTACCGCTATCCAGTGGCATGCGAGAGGCGATTATCGAAATCTCACAAAAAGGCTTTGGCTGTGTCGGTGTTATTGATAACACGGGTCAATTGGCCGGTATTGTCACGGATGGTGACATCCGCCGCCACATTCACAAAGATCTTCTGTCCATGACAGTTGATGACGTGATGACCGTCGATCCGATCACCATCGCGCCGGACACACTGGCAGCCAGCGCGTTAAAAACCATCAATCAGCTATCGATCACGGCTTTGATGGTGCTGGAAGACGGCAAGCCTGTCGGCATCGTCCATCTGCACGATCTTCTGCGGATTGGCGTCGCCTAGCAGAGCGTCAGACCCAGCCCTGCAGCTCACGCCGCACTAACGTCTCAAACACCCACATGCCATCATCACTGTCATTCAGGCAGGGAATATGCGTGTAGTGCGTACCGCCGGCTTCGTGGAAAATCTCTTCGCCTTCACCGGCGATCTCTTCCAAGGTTTCCAGGCAATCGGAAACGAAACCCGGGTTGAACGTCGCGACCTTTTTGATGCCCTGTTCCGGCAAGGCTTCAAGCGTTTTGTCCGTATAAGGCTGCAGCCATTCTTCCGGCCCGAAACGGGACTGGAAGCAGGTCATCAAGCGGCCCTTTTCCCAACCAAGCCGCTGTTCCAGCAAACGGGACGTCTTGTGGCAATGGCAATGGTAGGGGTCGCCGCGCTTGAAATAGCTTTGCGGAATGCCGTGGTAGGACGCGATAACGCGCTCCGGCTCAAAATCGAGCGTGGCAAGATGCGATTCGATCGAACGAGCCAGTGCCTCAATATACACCGGCTCATCATGATAGGACGGCACGACCCGCAGGCTCGGTTGAAACCGCTTCTTTTGCAGCGCTTCAAACACTTTGTCGTTCACCGTTGCGGTCGTCGTTGCCGAATAATGCGGATAGAGCGGGAAGGTGACGATGCGGTCGCATCCCTGTTCCTGCAGCGCATCAATCTTATCCTTGATCGACGGCTGACCGTAACGCATCGCCCAATCGACCACGACATTTTCACGGTCTGACAGAAGCTCCTGGAGCTTTTCGGCCTGGCTGCGCGTGTAGGTGCGCAAATAACTCTCGTCGAGATCCTTGTTCCAGATCTCCTCATAGGCCTTGCCAACGCGCTTGGGGCGTGTGTTCAGAACAATACCGTAAAGGATCGGATACCAGACCGCTTTAGGCCACTCGATAACGCGGCTATCGGTCAGGAATTCCTGCAAATAACGCCGCATGGAACGCGGGTCGGTCCCATCAGGCGTGCCCAGATTGATGAGCAGAACGCCGACCTTGTGAAGGCGAACCGGTGGGTGATCTTCAGGCAATGGCCCAACCTGCCGCGCCTCTTTCCGGTCAAGTTGCGGGACACGGTCTTCGGCTGGAAGTATCTTGGACTGAATGTTCATTCGAGATCCCTGCGTCGGTTCTTTACCGGTACACCAAGCAAGCACACCAGCAATGTGACATAATATCTATGCAGTCTCTACGCATAAAAAATGCCCGCAGATTGCTCTGCGGGCATTTATTTCACTTTTATTGGCGTTATTCGGGAACAACCAACTCCGAACCGATGGTCAAAGCCCGGGCAGCAGCGTCCGGATTTGCCTCACGCAGCTTCGGCCACATGGTTGCATCGCCATAAAACTCGCGCGCCAAGTTCCAGTAATTGTCACCGGCAACAATTGTATGCGTACGCGGCCCGCCATCAATGGCCGGGCCCGTGGTCGCAAGGCTGGTCGCGGCAAGTCCGGTTTCAGGCACCACGACTTGCGGCTCCACGCTGGCTTCCATCGTCGCTTCCGCGCTCGATACAGCAGTGGACATTGCTTCTGCGCTGCCCGCACTGACGCGACCGTCAAGGAACGGCGTATAAGGGCTGTTTTCGGCAAGATAGTCAGCCACGACCATCTCCAGTCCTGGCCCGAAATCATACGCATTCATCGCGTTTGACGCGAACATGGCATACCCATCACCGCCTTTGCGCATGAAATTGTTCGAAACAACACCGTACGTAGCGGCAGGGTCGATGGCCGTCGCATTGCCATCGGCATCAACCACCATAACACCGGAAATCCGGCTACCAGCCTCGGCCTCTGCATCAAACATGTAGGTAAGTCCGGCAACTTGAGGGAAGCGGCCGGCGCCTTCATCAATTCTGCTCACGCCATTTTCAAGCGCTGCCACAACATCTGCGCCCGACAATTGGAATGTCGCCAACGTGTTCTGGAACGGCAAAACTGTCAGCACTTCGCCCATCGTGATCTGACCTTCGTCGATCGATGCGCGCAAGCCGCCGCCATTTTGGATCGCAATCTGGATGCCTTGGTCGCGCACGCGCTCAAGCATCGCATCAGAGACGAGGTTGCCCATGGCACATTCACCGGCGCGGCACGAAGACCGGTCGCCATCAATGGCCGCGGATGCTTCGCCGACAGGGCGCGCCTTCAACTCTTCAATCGGTCCGCCAAGCTCTGCAACACGCGCGGCAAAGCCTTCATCGGCCGAAACCGAAGCATCAAGCAGATGCGGTTCGCCGGCGGCCCGGACCACATTGCCGTCATCGTCAAAAGTCACGCGCAATTCGCCCAGATATTTTGAATAGGCATAGGCTTGTACAATCGGCACATCCTGGCCTGACGGGTTTTGCACCATCACCGGATAGCTGTCCGATGCGCCTTCCCGGAAATTCGACAACAGCGTGTGGCTGTGACCGCCAACAATGACGTCAATCCCATCAACCGCAGCCGCGATCTCTCTGTCGCGCGGCAGACCCACATGCGAAAGCAGAATGATCTTGTTGACGCCCTCGGCTTCCAGTTCGGCAACCGCATCCTGCAAATAACGTGTCTCTTCGATGATCAGGATCGTGTCGCCCGGCGACGATGTCTCATCAGTGTCGGTTGCAAGAACCGAGAGAATACCGATCCTTTCGCCGCCAACTTCCTTGATCACATAGGGCTCGATCTTATCGGCCAATGGTGATGACGCGCCGGCAAGTGTGTTGCCAGAGACGATCGGGAAGTCAGCCGCATCAATGAACGAAAGCAGCGCCTCTGGACCATCATCAAATTCATGGTTACCAACAGCCATGGCATCAAAACCAATGCCGTTCATAAACTCAACGGCAGCTTCGCCCTTGTAGGTCGTGTAGAAAAGTGACCCCTGGAATTGGTCGCCTGCATCAAGCACAACCACATTCTGGCCGTTTCGGGTTAACGCATCACGCCGCTCGTCGATCTTGGTTTTAACCCGCGCGACGCCGCCAAAACACTTACCTTCAGCATCATCTTCGGCACCGCATGTCGAATCGAACCGGTTGATCGGCTCGATGCGTGAATGCAGATCGTTGATGTGCAAAATGTTCAGCGTGTATTCGGCTGATGCAATCGCAGTTGAACCGGCAAGTACGGCAGCAGCGGTTGCGACAAGCGCGCTGCACTTAAGGACCTTCTTGGTCATCGATATCTCCCTCAGCACAATGGCATATTCCCACACGGGCGCCCTCATGATCACTTACTGTGTCAGGTGTATTACGCTGTGGTCAATATGAACTGAGTGCGGCATTAAAAAAAATGCCGCGATATCCACCTTCGGAAGGTCGGTCAGGTCGATTAAACGGTGTTGGCGATCCGGACCATCGAGAACTGGTTCCCGTCCTGCCCGGTGCAATTAAGCCGATTGATGTTCACCAGCCGACAATTGGCTGAACGCGATTGACCCGTAACGAGCGAATTCAGTTGCAGCGTGTAGTCGGTCGTTGTGGTTTGCACATAGCTGCCACTGATCAAAATCGAACCGTCTTCAATAGAAGTCCACTGGGTCGAATTGTTGATAAAAGAGGCGGTGTAGACATTTTCCGTATTACGCCAATTGCCTTCAATGCCTGTCGGCGTCGGCGCTGTGTAATTGGGACGCGTTTGAATACCTGAACCGACAATGGCACAACCCGACACTGTAAACGCGGTCAAAACGGCTACCACTGCCGGAAAACCGACACGTACTCTTTGGCTATGATTTTTGGATTGGATCATCTGCCGAATCCCTCCATAATTGCGTAAAATTCTAAGCATTTGTCTGTCAAAGCCAACCCCAAACGCGACAACCATGGCGTTAGTTAGCCGATGGTCGGACATTTTTCCGCAGATCGAGAGACAGGGAGATTACCCGCCTAGCCCGCAAGGTAAGCGGCCAGCCGGTCGAGCCCGGCTTCCAATCCTTTATACGCGCGTTGTTGTGAATCGAGCGAGCGCAAATTGCCAGCCAACTCCGCCGCTTCGTTGCTTCGGCGCACATCCGCGAGCGTTTGGGTCGATACATGGATGGTAAACAGCACATCGCCGGACCCAGCAAGCTTGCGGATCGTTTGATATTCGCGCCGAACATACATGCCCGCCAAAACCGCGTCGCTTGTGCGCGCATCAAGGACATTGTGCGGATGGTGGCCGGGCTGAAACCAAACCCCATCGCCATGAAACGACCAATTGCGCCGCTCCAACGTGAACTGTGTCGACAAACTGTCAAACATGCGCGTGATCAGCGCCGCCTTGCGGCTGTCCGGACCAAAGCCTGGAACTGGCCCGTGGATAATCTGCAACGGCCGATCAAACTTCTCAGCCAAGGTCCAATAGGACGGCGCAAACAGGCTGGCCGCGACCAGCCGCCAGCCATCGTCATGGCGCCGCATCAACACCAGGTCATCGGCAACCAGCATTGATGCCGGCAGCAAGAGATCGTCACCATCAGGCCGCACATGTTCGCCGTCAACCAAAAGACCCGCATCATTCAACCGGTAGCGGTCAGGCGCAATGGTTGGTAAATGCGCGGTCAAAAGATCCCAGACCTCCTGTTGCGCAGCCCGCGTATCGGGCCGAGCCATAAAATAGCGCTCGATTTCTTCCTCAGCGCAGATGCGGCGTTTGTCATCAATATGGGCTGACAGATTTTCATCCGGTGCCAGCCAAGCAGCCGCAATCGGTTTAGGGCGGGTCCCGATCTGAAAGGCCGAGGGATAAAGCGCAAGGGGGTCCACTGCCGCTGCTACCGTCAGTTTTCCATCGCTTCCAACTCGTCAATTATGCCTTCGATGACCGAAAGGCCCTTGTTCCAAAAACCTGGATCAGTCGCATCGAGGCCAAAGGGCGCCAAGAGCTCGCTATGATGCTTGGAACCACCGGCACGCAGCATGTCGAAATAAGCATCCTGGAAACCGCCATCAGCACCCTGGTAGACCGCATAAAGCGAGTTCACCAGGCAATCACCGAACGCATAGGCATAGACGTAGAACGGCGAATGAATGAAGTGCGGAATGTAGCACCAGAAGGTCTCATAGCCCTCATTGAGCGCCACATGTGGGCCCAAACTATCGCCTTGCACCGAGAGCCAATGCGCATTGAGATCGCCGGTGGTCAACTCCCCTTCGCGCCGCGCCAGATGAACCTTACGCTCAAAATTGTAAAAGGCGATCTGCCGAACGACCGTGTTGATCATGTCTTCGGCTTTTTGCGCCAGCATGGCTTTTCGGGTGGCCTTGTCTTCTGTTTTTGCAAGGAGCGATTGGAAGGTCAGCATCTCGCCAAAGACCGAAGCCGTCTCGGCCAGCGTCAGCGGCGTGGACGCCATCAGCGCCCCCTGTTCGGCCGCCATCACCTGATGCACGCCATGGCCAAGCTCATGCGCAAGCGTCATCACATCGCGCGGCTTACCCAGATAATTGACCAACACATAGGGGTGCGCTGACGGGACGGTCGGATGAGCAAAAGCGCCCGGCGCCTTGCCCGGACGACTGGGCGCGTCGATCCAACCCTTGTCGAAAAATTGCGCTGCCACATCGGCCATCTTTGGTGAAAAACCGGAATAGGCATCGAGCACGATGGCTTGCGCTTCGGCCCAACCGATCCGCTCATCGGGCGTTTGCGGCAGCGGGGCGTTGCGGTCCCAGGCCTGCAATTTGTCCAGCCCCAGCCATTTCGCTTTCAACCCGTAATAGCGATGTGAAATCCGCTCAAAACTGCCCGATACCGAGGCAACAAGCGCGTCGACAACTTCGCGTTCGACCCGGTTGGCCAAATGGCGCCCATCGGCCACATCGGCGAAGCCGCGCCAGCGATCTTCGATTTCCTTGTCCTTGGCCAGCGTATTGGTAATCAGCGTAAAGGTCTGCATGTGGCCCGAGAAAGTATCGACGAGCGCATCAAACGCGCCCTTGCGTCGTTTCCGGTCCTGATCCTGCAAAAGGTTGAAGGTCGGCTCCGCGGTCATCTCCTCGCCATCAACCGTGAAGCGCAGCGCCACCATCGTCTCGTCAAACAAGCGGTTAAACGCAGCGGAACTTGTCAGCGCCTTTTCCTGGAACAACTCCTCAAGCTGATCTTCAAGCTGATAGGGTTTTTCCAACCGCAGATCGCGCAGCCACGGCTTGTAGCGGGCAAGGTCGGGATCATCGGCATAGCCGGCCTCCAGCTTGTCGGCTTCGATCCGGTTCAATTCCAGGCCAAAAAACAACAGGTGCCGACTGATATCGGTGAGTTTTTGCTGAATATCGCCATAGAATTTGCCACGGATCGGGTCCGACGTGTCGCCCGCATAGAGCAGGCCCGCATAGGATGCGATCCGGCCGAGCCGGTCTTGCAGACTTTCAAATTCGGCGATCAATGATCCCAATTTGCCGTTCGACAAGGCCGTCGGCAGTTTGCCTTTCCAATTGGTTTCAAAGGCAACCGCATCATCGACCGACGCTTTCAGATCGGCAGCCAATTCATCGCTTTCCATGCCGGGATATAAATCATCGAGGTTCCAGACAGGCATGGACGCGTCATCGAAAGCGACGTTTGCTTTTTCCTGCGCCATGGCAAAACCGGTTTGGATGAACTTCATAAACATTCCCCGTGCGGATCGACGATCCTTAAAATTTGAGCGTCCCGATTAGCTGGGCGTTCAACGAGCTGTGTCAAGCTGAACCAAGTGGACCAATTCACCAACAGAAAGTAGCCGCCGCAGGCGGTCATGCAAGCCATGGCATCAACTATTCTCATAGCAGATGATGATCCGGTGCAACGTCGCATTTACGAAGCGACGTTCGAACGCGCCAATATGCGCACAATCATCGCCGAAAACGGCAAGCAAGCGCTGGAAGCGATGACAACCGACAACCAAATCGACGCGGTCGTTCTTGATCTGGTCATGCCGAACATTGACGGCATCGGTGTCCTTAAACAGATGCGCGCCGACGCACTGAACATGCCGGTCATTGTTCAGACCGCACAAGGCTCAATGGATACTGCCATCAAGGCGATGCGCGCTGGCGCGTTTGATTTCCTGGTCAAACCGGCAAGCCCAGACAAGCTCCTCTCGTCCGTATCCGATGCGCTTAAGGTCAAACAGCGCGCCGCACCGACCAACGCCAGCACTGCGGACCGATCCGCAGCCGCATCCTCTCATCGTGAAATCATTGGCGATGGGTCCGAGATGGGCCGCGTGCGCAAATTGGTTGCCAAAGCCGCCGACAGCACTATCCCCGTCCTAATTGAGGGCCAGTCAGGCACCGGCAAAGAACTCGTTGCCCATGCCATCCAATCGCAGGGCCGGCGCGCGGAAAAACCGTTCGTCATCGTCAATTGCGGCGCAATGCCGGAAAACCTGGTCGAAAGCATCCTGTTCGGTCATGAGAAAGGCGCCTTTACCGGTGCGACCGAAAAACGCAGCGGCAAATTCATGGAAGCCAATGGCGGCACGCTGTTCCTTGATGAGGTGGGCGATCTGCCGCTGGATGCCCAGGTCAAACTGCTTAGAGCCATTCAGGAAGGCCATATTGAACCGGTCGGCGCCAGCAAATCGGTGTCGGTCGATGTGCGCCTGATCTCTGCGACCCACCGCAATCTGATTGACCTCGTGCGCGACGGAAAATTCCGTGAGGACCTTTTCTACCGGCTCAACGTGTTCCCGATCCTCGTGCCGCCGCTGCGTAATCGCCTCGAAGATATTCCCAACCTTGCCCAGCATTTCCTGGACAAGATCACCAAGAGCGAACGTAAAAAACTGAAGCTTGACCCGTCGGTGATGGATTTATTTGCCCGCTATGACTGGCCCGGCAACATAAGGCAGCTCGAAAACACAATCTTCCGCGCTGTCGTTTTGGCACCTGATAGCGGCACGCTCGGCGAAGCGGCGTTTTCGCAAATCGTGAATCAGGTGCATGCGGCACGCTATCGACTTCGCATTCCATTAACAGAAATGTCATCGGCCCCGGTGCCGCCGCTCGACTTGGCCGCAAACCTTGTCGACCTTGACGAGCCCGCGCCCATCGAGCCGGAAAAGCCCGACATTATTTTCGATGAAAAAGGCGATGTGCGCAGCCTGTCTGAGATTGAAGACCAAGTGATCCGGGTCGCCATTGACCGCTACAACGGACGCATGAGCGAGGTGGCCCGCCGCCTGAAAATTGGCCGCTCGACCCTCTACCGCAAGCTCAAAGACTACGACATTCCCCACTGACCGCGAGAACATGCGCGTTCAGAATTTGGTAACTACGATCCCGCTTTGGTCTAATGTGCCATTGTTAGACCGTATTTAGCCCCAATATCCACGAATGGATCGGTGGTGAACATTGCCCAATGCCGGGTGCCGCGCTAAACCGCGGACACGATGTCATGCAGGAAAGCATCAGATAACGTGCGGTTAACCATAGATGTCTAGGCATGGGCTGACAGGCGGGACGACGAGTTTGCTAAATGTGTTTCGACAGCGGCAAAATTGTTCAGCTGACGGCTCGCTGAATGCCCGCCGTCGGGGCCTTTTTGCTGCCGTACTGGCGGGGTTCCTGATCGCGGCGATGAGCGCGCCGGCGGCAGCCGAAACGCGCACGCTGAAACTCTACTTCACGCACACAAAAGAACGCGCGGAAATTACCTACAAGCGCAATGGACGTTACCTTCAAAGCGGGCTGAACAAGCTGAACCGTTTCCTGCGTGACCACCGGCGCAATGAGCCCACCAAGATGGATCCAAAACTGTTCGATCTGATCTGGGAAGCTTACCGCAAAACCGGCTCGCGCGAATATATCCACGTAGTGTCCGCTTACCGCTCGCCGCAAACAAACGCCATGCTGCGCCGCACGCGCGGTGGTCAGGCAACAAAAAGCCAGCACATGCTCGGCAAGGCGATTGATTTCTACATCCCCGGCGTATCGGCCAAGAAGTTACGCGAGATCGGCTTTAAGCTGCAGGGTGGCGGGGTCGGCTATTACCCGCGCTCCGGCACGCCTTATGTACATTTCGATACCGCAAGCGTGCGCGCCTGGCCGCGCATGAGCCGCGGTGAATTGACCCGCCTCTTCCCCAATGGCCGCACATTGCATTTGCCGCCAGACGGCAATCCCCTGCCCGGCTACCAGCAGGCGTTAGCCGATTACAAACGACGTCAGGCGCGCGGTGAGGCCGTGGCCACCGTCAATGACAGTGAGCGCAACGAAAATCGCGGCGTGCTGGCGCGCGTATTTGGCGGCAATAGCAGCCGCAACAGCGAACGCAACGAAAACCGCGCGACCGCACAGACGCCAACACCGCCAACAACAGTGGCTTCACTGCCAAGATCGCAATTGCCGATCCCGCAGCTCGCACCGCGCGCTTCGACCGGCGCGCCGGTCGCCATTGCAGCGGCCCCAGCGCCCGCTGCTCCCGTGGCCGCACCGGCTGAGCCAGCCCCAACTGCGCCCCAAAATGTGGTGCCGCAGATCGTTCCAACCGCTCCGTCAGCGATCGACGATCAGCCACAATCAGTCTTCGCCTATGCGGCGCCTATCCCGCAACGCCGGCCAAATGTGCTGGTCGCGGCTGCGCCTCTGCCGACCGAACGACGCTCGGCTGCCGAAATTGAAGCAGCGCTCAATCGTATCCCCGTGCCCGGCACACCGGTGCCGACCAATCAGACCGGTGGCGATGATGATGCTGATACCAGAGCGATTTTGGACGCAATCGCCGGCGCGGAGCCGCAAAGCGATATTGATGCGACGAAGCTGGCCTATGCCACATTGCCAAGCCCGGGCTTCCGCCCTGACCTGAACGCTCCTGCGCCTGCATTGCCACAAACCGCGGCAGCGCTACCGCAAACGATCCTGCCGGCCCCTGACGGACGTGGCGCACGTTTCGCGACACCGGGTGAGCGTCCGATTTCGATTGATCCGTCGGATGCACAGGCGATCCGCGCCGCCGCCTTCGATTCAGGCGTACCAACAACACCGAAAACCGCAAAACCGACACCGCTGGACGCGATTGCCGTAGCCTCCGTGGCCGATGATACCGCCGTGCTGTCAGCGAGTGTCGACCCGGCACGGTTTGGCGGTTGGCAGACCGACGGCCCAACCTCGACGGCCGACAATACCGTCACACAACGTCCCGACTTTGCACAAAACGCGATCCGCAAAGCGCCGGAGATGGTCTACACACAGGGCTTTTCGAAGGTACCACCGCCGGACGCATCTAAGTTTGAAGGCACTGCCCTGACGTTCCTGGCCTTCGCCCGCTTTGACGGCGCACCAAACCAGGGCGGCGATGGCCAGCCCCTGCGCCTGCAGGTCCCGGCGACAAACTAAGCACGCCCGATCTATTCGTCAGGGGTGGCGATCATGCCAAGCGCCGTCATGTAGGTATCCAGCACCGCTTCCTGCTCCAGCCGTTCATTCAGATCCTGCTTTCGCAGCGAAACCAGCTTGCGCAGCGCCTTGGTGTCGAAACCATTGGCCTTGGCTTCCCCATAGACTTCCTTGATATCGTCAGCGATCGTTTTCTTTTCTTCTTCCAACCGCTCGATGCGCTCGACGATCGTGCGCAACTGGTCGCGGGCAACGCTGTGGACTTCTGACATGGATTTAGCTCCTGCTCCGACACTGGATTCTTGCTGAAAGCCCGAGGTGCAAGAACCGGCCATCGCCGTCAATGCCAAGCAGAAATCATCACCTGATTTTTGCAGTCAGTCCAATGCAGGCGCGTTTACGCCAATGCCTTGTGAACCTGCGAACACAAATCAAACCTGCTTTCGCAAATAGACCATCCAATCAACGCGTATCGTCTATGCTGTCCTGCCCGCATACCATTTTCAAAGTTCAGGCAAAGCCAAGTGACCGATCAGCCCATCCATTTTGCATCAGATAATTGGTCTGGCGCACACCCGAAAATCGTCGAAGCGATGACGGCGGCCAATGCAGGCGCCTGGGCGCCTTATGGCGGCAGCGAACGTGATGCGGCGCTCGATGCACACTTCAGCACCCTGTTTGAGACCGAAACGGCAGTCTTCCTTTGCACGACGGGCACCGCCGCCAACGCGCTTGCCATTGCGGCGATGATGCGTCCAGGCGACGTTTTATATACGCACACCGAAGCGCATGTCCGCGTCGATGAATGCGGCGCGCCGATATTTTTATCGCCCGGCCTGCAAATCGATGCGGTCGCTGGCGCGCGTGGCAAGATGGACAACAAAGCGCTCGACTTCGCGATTAGGACAACCATCGGTGGCGGATTGAATGCCGGACGGGTCGGCGGGTTGAGTATCACGCAAGCAACCGAAGCCGGCACCACGCACACGCTCGATGAGATACGCGCGCGCATCGAGACTGTCCGTGGCCACAGAGCCGATGCGCCAGTGCATATGGATGGTGCCCGCTTTGCCAACGCCGTAGCGGCAATGGATGTATCACTGGCTGACATGACATGGCGTCAGGGGGTCGACATTCTCTCTTTCGGCGGCACGAAGAATGGTTGCTGGTGCGCTGAGGCGATCCTCGTCTTCAATCCCGCCTACGCCGAACATATGCGTTACATCCGCAAAAGGGCTGGCCATCTCGCCTCTAAGATGCGGTTCATGACAGCGCAGTTTGAGGCCTATTTGCGCGATGATCTGTGGTTGGACCTTGCAAACACGGCAAACGCATCGGCAACGCAGGCCGAAGCAATCATCGCTGCATCACCCATCGCCCGCCTCGCATGGCCCGGCGACATCAATGAAGTTTTTGCCATCATCGGGCGCGCAGAACTGGAAAAACTGCAGAAACAGGGCTTGCATTGCGCTCTGTGGCAACCGCCCACAGCCGAGCGGGAACTGGTTGGCGATGATGAAGTGATGATCCGGCTGGTCACGTCCTGGGCAACAAGCAAGCGCGAACTCAACCAACTGGCCGACCTTTTTAAGACGTAGGCGACCACCCATCACACCGGCGTGAGCAAGAGTTGAGGGTTGCTGACATTCGTTTGTTTTTCCAGTGAACGATTCATCTGAGACGGTTGAGTGCCCGACCACGATGTCGGCCTCAACTCACTGTCTGGAGAAACCAACATGACAACCAAAACTGCTAAAACGCTTTCAGGTGTTGCACTTGCAGGTGCCGTAGCTGCTGCCGTTTCAGGCGTAAACTTCGCCACCATCACAGATGCCCATGCTGCCAAAGAAAAATGCTTCGGCGTATCGCTGGCCGGCCAAAACGATTGCGCCGCTGGCCCGGGCACAACGTGCCAAGGCACATCCACCGTCGACTATCAGGGCAATGCCTGGACCTTCGTTGACGCTGGTACTTGCGAAACGATGGCCTTTGACGGTGACCGCATGGGTTCCCTGACCCCGCTCGACCGCGACTTGCCTGCATAAGCGTAAGCAACCCAGTACGCCCGCTGCGCGCATGAAACGCGGCGGGCCTGCACCTTGTTGCAGATCGGAGACCGTCTATGCGTAAAGAACCCCTCTACGACGACGCGCCCGCCAAGGCGGATGCATCGGCCGCCGCGGATGTGGCCCGGTCTGCAGCAAGACCCACATCGGTCCCCAAACGGGCCGGTGTCAGTTTCAAACATGACCACACGGTGCAGATTCTCGACGACGCCGGTGATGTCGGTTTTCTCGAGGTTCACGCCGAAAATTATATGGGCGATGGCGGGCATCCGCATCGCACATTGGAGCGCATTCGTGCCGATTTCCCGCTCTCTTTACATGGCGTGTGCATGTCGCTTGGCGGCCCCGAACCGCTGAGCAAGGACCATTTGGAAAAGTTCAAGCGCCTCGTTGAGCGCTATGAACCCGGCCTCATCTCCGAACATCTGGCCTGGTCTACCCATGATGATGTCTTCTACAACGATCTTTTGCCCCTCCCCTACACGCAAGAAACGCTGAAACGCGTCTGCGATCATGTGGATGAAATGCAGACCGTGGTCGGCCGCAAGATCCTGCTAGAAAATCCGGCAACCTATGTCCTGTTCGAACAGTCAGACATGGCCGAAACCGATTTCATGCTGGAGATCGTCAACCGCACCGGATGCGGTCTGTTGCTTGATCTGAACAATGTCTTCGTCTCGGCGACCAACCACAAATACTCGGCCATGCAATATTTGGCGCGCGTCCCGCTGCACGCCGTCGGCGAGATCCACCTGGCCGGTCACACCGAGCAAAAGGATGACGAAGGCGAGTTATTGCTGATCGACAGCCATGACCGCCCTGTCGCCGATCCCGTATGGGCGCTCTATGAAAGGGTTCTAGACCGCACCGGCCCAATACCGACGCTAGTCGAATGGGATTCCGACCTGCCTGAATGGCCCGTCCTGCGCGCCGAAGCCGAAGCAGCAAACGCAATCATCACAAAAATCGAGCGCCGCCACAGCGCGGTGTTTGGAAGCCGTCATGCCCTCGCCGCTGAGTGATACGACAGACCGGCCTTTCACCGGCGGGCTGTTAAACCCGGCGGCGCCGACACCCGAAGGTGTGGTGGGACCGGAAGGCAAAGGCGCGCGCACGCGCTACAATGTTTACCGCAACAATGTGACCGTCAGCCTGATCAACGCCATGGCTGACATTTTTCCGGCAACCCAACGCATTGTCGGTGAAGAATTTTTCCGCGCATTAGCGCGAGAATATGTCCGCGTTCATCCCCCAACCTCGCCCTTGCTCTTTCTGTATGGCGAGCATTTCCCAGACTTCCTATCCAGCTTCGAACATGTCCGACATCTGCCGTACTTGGCCGACGTGGCGCGGCTGGAAAGGGCTTGGTTGACCGCCTATCATGCAGCCGATGTCGAGCCACTGGATCCGGGACAATTGGCCAATTTCCCGCCCGATCAGATCGGCGCCCTCACCTTCACCGCCAAACCCGGGACCGCCATCATCGCCTCATCCTATCCGGTGTTCACGATCTATGCGATGAACCGTGATCTCATGACCGTTGGGCCCGTCGATCTGGCGATGGCTGAAAATGTGCTGGTAACCCGGCCCGATGCCGATGTTGTCGTCACCCCGACAAGCGCCCCGGAAACCGCTTTTTTCATGAGCCTGATGGACGACAGTCAAACGCTTGAAACAGCGGCCGCGAATGCGATGGCGCTCGACCCCGCTTTCAACCTTAATGACGCGCTAGCCAAACTGTTCGGCACCGGCGCATCGAGCACCGCAGTGCTTGCCGATCCAGCGCCCCTTTCCCCAACCGATGCAACTGAAACGGGATCAACACCATGACAATATTAGATGATGGAGAAGCGGCCGTCGCAGCAAGACGACAACCAACAGGGCCGATTGGTGCAATCGTCAATCTGCACAATTTGGTCTTCGGTGCGCTAAGCAAAGCCGGCCAGTCCTGGCTCACCGGCCTGTCGGCGCGTTTCGCCTTCGCCAGCGTGCTATTGCTCTACTATATGAATTCGGGCTGGCAGAAGCTCGGCGATGGAATATTTGGATTTCTCAATCCATCAATTGGCGCCTACGCATCAATCCTGCCTTCGGTCATGGAACAATATGGCTTCGATCCGTCTGCCATCCCTTTCTTCCCCTTCGGCATGATCGTCTATGCCGGCACTTGGACCGAACTGCTCCTGCCGATCCTGATCGTTGTCGGCTTGTTTTCCCGTCTCGCCGCACTTGGCATGATCTTCTTCGTCATGGTGCAGACCTATGTCGACGTGAATTTCCATGGCCTCGAGGATCGCTTTATCGGCTCCATGTTTGACCGTTTTCAAGACGCCATTGTGTGGGATCAGCGCTTCCTGTGGGTTTTCGTGCTGGCCATCATCGTGATCAACGGCCCCGGCAAATTGTCTCTCGATTATTGGCTTGGGCGCCGCTACGCCCGCTGAAATGCACGCAATAAAAAACCGCCGGCGCCTGCGCGCCGACGGTCACTGCCCTGTCTGGAGGCAGATGGTAACTTAGTTTGATTTCTTGGCTTTTGCCTCAATCTGCTTGGAAGCAGTCGCTTTCGCATTGATCGCGATTTTCCGCGGCTTCATCGCTTCCGGCAGTTCGCGTACGAGATCGATGTGCAGAAGACCATTTTCCAGCTCAGCATGGCGCACTTCAACATGGTCAGCCAGATGGAACCGGCGCTCAAAGGAGCGCGACGCAATACCACGATGCAAATACTCGGTCTTGCCGTCCGTATTTTCGTCAGCCTTACCACCGGCAATTGTCAACTGGTTTGCACGGGCTTCAATGCTGATGTCCTCATCACCAAAGCCGGCGACAGCCATCGTGATCCGGTACGCGTTCTCGTCGAGACGCTCAATATTGTAAGGCGGATAGGTTTGCCCGTTCTCAGGCTGGGCCAGCGAGTCCAGCATATTGAACAAGCGGTCAAAACCAACGGTGGAACGGTAAAAAGGTGTGTAGTCAACGTGACGCATGTCAGTGTCCTTTCAGGTTAAGCGACAACATTTTGGTTGACCGGTCCTGCACCCACTTGGGCGTGCATTGGCAATCCAGTCAGCGGACCCGTTTGGCATCCGCAACCTTCAATTGGTGATTGCTGCCGGCCACTTCAAGCCCGGTCAACCAAACCCAAATGTCCCGATTTAACGCAAATGACGCGCCCCAATGTGGTCCACCTGTCCCAAATATGAACACAGGATGAACGGTCAGTTCCGAACGCGTTCACATCAGCTCATCTATCAATGGCCATCTCGAAACGCGGCGAAGAAGGGAACGCCGCTTGGCAAACCGCAACCAAAGGAGCCAAGCCATGAAGAAAACTGCCGTAAGCGCAGCCCTGCTTGCCGCCGCAATGGTCATCACGCCGGCCGCGGCAAAGGACACCTCACGCCTGATCGACCGGGACCAGAAGGTCTCGACCGTATTGGTGCATCACAAGAAACGTGGTCATGTCGCGCGCCACTACCACATTTTGCCGCGCCACATCATCGTGCGATCGCTTTACCGCAAAGGCTACCGCAACGTGAAAGTAGTGGGCTTTAACAAAGGACACTACCGCGTGCGCGCCAATGGCTATCGGGGCCGCGTGGCCCTGCGGGTCAACGCCCGCAACGGCGCCGTCGTCCACCGTCGTCTGATCCGGCCGTACTACAGCCACCCGCGCAAGCCGGGCATCCATCTGCACTGGCGCCTCTACTAGGGCGCAGCCATTCCGGACAAACTGCACTGTCCCTTCCTGTTTGTCCGGTATCAACGAGCCGCTCTTGCTTCTTGCAGGGGCGGCTCAGCCTTTTACAGCATCTAATTGCTTTGACCGTACCCCGCAGACAGCATAAGCAACGCCTATGAGTGCGTCACTTTCACCCTCAGAAACAGGGCTGCCCACCACAAGGGCAGAACCGTCCGTCACCGGTTTTGAAACAACGCCGGACGGTTACCGCATCCGGTTTGCCGTATTCCGCTCAAACAAGCGACCCAACAAGGGCACCATCATACTCCTGCACGGTCGCAACGAGGCGATTGAAAAATATGATGAGACGATCAGCGATCTATTGGCGCGCGGATTTGATGTCGGCACGTTTGACTGGCGCGGCCAGGGCCGCTCTGACCGCCTGATCGCAGATTCACGCCCCGGTTACATTGATCGCTACGAACAATATGCGGTCGATCTGGAACATGTTTTCAAGAAAGTGTTCCTGCCTGAAGCGCGCCCACCCTTCTTTG
>JBCCRB010000005.1:0-23108 GCA_039208465.1 Pseudomonadota bacterium | reverse complement strand
GATCTGAAATTGGCCATCGGGCTTGAGCACCTTGCCGCCACGATAGACCGCGCCGATTCTGATATCATCCGGCAGATCCAAATCACGCAACGGGCGCCCGACCAGCGGTGAGGTTTCCAGCGCCTCGGCCTCCAATGTCTCCGCCAAGCCTTTTTGGACTGAAAACACCTGCCGGATACGGCCGCGGCGCATATGCTGCAGGATACGGGAGATGGTCACCGAACGCGGATTGATATGCGCGTTGATCCCGAGCGTCGACGTGAAGGACTGATAGCCAAGATCATTAATCAACGCCATAGTCGCCTCGCAACCAAGCCGTTTTGCCATCACCGACGACAGGATATTGACCTGATCATCATTGGTCAGCGACACCATCAACTCAGCGTCTTGAATATCGGCTTCATGCAGGATCTGCTGATCAAGCGCGCTGCCATGCAGCACGATCGTTCGCCGCAACCGGTCGGCATTGGCGATCGCGCGATCGCGATTATTCTCAATGATCTTCACATTGGTCCGGCTGCTGCCCTCTTCCAGCCGTGCGGCAACATAAGCACCGATATTACCACCGCCAGCAATGACGATCCGGCGCGCTTCGATTTCTTCATGACCAAACAGCGACAATGTCCGCCGAACCTGATCGCGCTGGGCAACCACATAGACTAGATCTTCCACCAGCAATTGATCGGCAGAATGGGGAATAAAAAGCGTGCCGTTGCGCCAAACACCGACCACGGTCGCATTCAAATCGGGGAACAGATCCGTCAATTGGTGCAAGGGTGTGTTGATGACGGGACAATCCTCGCGGCAATCGATCGCCATCATTGTCACATTGTCATCGGCAAACTGCACAACGTCGGTGGCGCCGGGCAACGCGATGCGCTTCAAAACAACATCGCCAACCTCGCGCTCCGGCGAAATGATAACATCAATGGGCAGATGATCGGTGCTGAACAAATCCGAATAGACCGGCGACAGGTAGGATTGTGCCCGCACCCGGGCGATTTTTGTCGGCACACCAAAAAGCGAATGGGCAACCTGGCACGCGGTCATATTGACCTCGTCATACAAGGTCACAGCGATCAGGATGTCGGCATCGTTCGCGCCCGCCTTGGCAAGCACATCAGGGTGGCTGCCATGGCCGATAAAGCCACGCACATCCAGCGTATCACGCACCCGTTGGATCAGATCATGCGATGTATCAATGACCGAAACATCATTGTCTTCCGCAGCAAGGCGTTCGGCGATGCCGAAACCAACCTGCCCTGCCCCGCAAATGATAACCCGCATCGATACTACACTCCAAGTGACTTCAGTTTTCGGTGCAGAGCCGATCGCTCCATACCAATAAACTCAGCCGTGCGTGAAATGTTTCCGCCAAAACGTCCAATCTGCGCAAGCAGATAATCACGCTCAAACCGCTCACGCGCTTCACGCAAAGGTAGCGCCATGATGTGCGTATCGTCGGATGTCGGCGCCTTAGGCAGGTTTTCATTGAGCTCGTTCGGCAGCATATCTGCACTGATGCTCACATCATCCGGCTTGTCGCGGGTCAGGATCATCAATCGTTCAATGGCATTGCGCAACTGGCGCACATTGCCCGGCCAGGAATGCGATTCCAGAACCGTCATAGCCTCGTCGTCAATAAACTTTGGCCGAATGCCGGTCTGCTCGCTGATCTTGCTCATGAACAGCTGAACCAGATGCGCGATATCCTCCCGCCTTTGCGACAAGGAAGGCACTTCAATGGGCACAACCGCCAAACGGTTGTACAGATCACGGCGGAAACGGCCCTCGTCGATACGCTGCTCAAGATTAACCGCCGTTGAAGAGATCACGCGCACGTCCACCTTCACACGGCGTGTCCCGCCAACCCGTTCGAACTCCTGGTCAACCAGAACCCGCAGGATCTTCGCTTGTGTCTCCATCGGCATGTCGGCGATCTCGTCAAGATAGAGAATACCGGCATGCGCGTTTTCCAGTGCGCCCACCTTGCGATCAGCACCCTCGCCTTCGGTGCCGAACAGTTCAATTTCCATCCGGCTCGGCGTGATGGCTGCCGCGTTCAGCGTAACGAACGCGCCAGCGGACCGGCTCGAACTGCTATGAAGCGCCCTGGCCACAAGTTCTTTGCCGCATCCAGTCGGACCAATGATCATGACCCGGCTATTGGTTGGACCGACCTTGCTGATCGCGGTGCGCAACGCACTCATCGCCGGTGAATTGCCGGTTAGTTCGCCCGCGTCATCGGTCCGCTTTTGCAGTTCAGTCACCTGCTTCTTCAGCGCATGCGTTTCCAGCGCCCGCTCGGCGACCAGCACCAGGCGGTCACTCTTGAAAGGCTTTTCAATATAATCATAGGCGCCGCGTTTGATCGCGGAAACGGCCGTTTCAATATTGCCGTGGCCGGAAATCATCACGACCGGTAGACCGGGATGCATCTCCTGCACCTTATCCAGCAGCGCCAACCCGTCCAACGCACTGTTTTGCAACCAGATATCCAGAAATATCAGACGCGGCACACGAGCGCGGATCGCTTCAAGCGCCGCATCGCTATTGTGCGCCACGCGTGTCTCATGGCCTTCATCTTCAAGGATGCCAGACACGATCTCGCGGATATCTTCCTCATCATCAACGATAAGTACATCGGCTCTCATGCCGCCTTGCCTCCGCTTTCACTCAGTGTTGCCGGGTTGGTCAATGGATCGGACGTGCTTGCTGTTTCTTCGGCCTTGGCACTCACTTGATCGACATGGGCAAGAAAGATCATGCGCACCATCGCACCGCGCCCGTCATAAAAGGTTTCTGGCGCATCACGCAGCGCCATCCGGCCACCATGGTCCTCGACAATCTTTCGCACGATCGCCAGGCCAAGGCCGGTCCCTTTCTCCCGGGTCGTCATATAAGGCTCGAGCAGCTTGTTACGGTCTTCCGCTGGCAGACCGCGGCCATTGTCCATAATGTCGATGATGATCGCCTGATTGGAAGTGCCACCCACGCGGCCGGTGATCTTGATGTGCCCTTGCGGTCCGGTCGGATCATCTGCCAGGCGCGCCTCAATGGCTTCAGCGGCGTTTTTCACCACATTGCCAACCGCTTGACCCACCAAACGGTCATCATAATAGGCAAGCAACGGCGCTTCCGGCATGTCGCGTTCAAAAGTGAAGTCAGACCGCGAGACTTCAACCAGGAACGAAGCCTCCCGGATCGTGTCGCGCAAGTCCCTCAACGCCATGTCCGGTTTCGGCATACGGGCAAATGTTGAGAACTCATCGACCATACGACCGATATCACCGACCTGGCGAACAATCGTTTCGGTGCATTGGTCAAACACCGAGCGATCATCCTCCGGGATAATTTTGCCATAGCGACGCCGAATGCGTTCAGCCGAAAGCTGGATCGGCGTCAGCGGATTTTTGATTTCATGGGCGATCCGCCGCGCAACATCGCCCCAGGCGGTCGATCTTTGCGCCTCAACCACGTCGGAGATGTCGTCAATTGTCACAACATGCGTGTGGCGGGCATCAGATTGCTGGCTGCCCGTATCCATATCGAGCGCAATCTGCACGTTGATAACGCGCTCCCTGCCGTTCTTGTCGACATAGGTAACTTGGTCGTTGGTATCGGAAATGCGCCGCGACAATGCCCGCGTAAACACCTCGGCAACCTGGGGCGACAGATCCTTCAGGGCGATGCCCTGTTCAACGGTAACGGTGCCCAATACATCGGAAACAGCATCATTATAGGTGATGACCTTCTGCTCATCATCGACGCCCAACACACCCGCCGAGACCCCCGCCAACACCGCCTCCATGAAGCGTCGCCGCTCGTCGATCACATCTTTTGCGGTCAGGATTTCATCGCGCTGGCTCTTTAACTGGCCCAGCATGGAATTGAACGTATCGGCAAGGTGTCCCACGTCGCCGTCAGAGGCACGCACCGGCACGCGAACCTCAAGATTGCCGCGCCCAACCTCGTCTGACGCATTGATCAACAGGCGGATCGGCCGAACGAGGCGGTTTGCCACAGCAATCGCGGTCCAGATTGCAGCCAGAAGCAGGACCAGCGCCAGGCACAGATAGAGCAAGGCAAATGCCAGCTGCAGATTGAGGCGATTGCCTTCAAGGTTTTGATACTCTGTGCGGTTCTGCTGCATCAACCGTACGGCATCCAGCACTTCCGGATCCACCGCGCGGATCGCATAAAGCATCGCGTCGGGTATTTCTCGCAAGCGGATCATCGCGCCCACAAGGTTGGTGGAACCAGGCGGAATGATGACCGGCCCACCATCCAGCGCCCTTGCCAACGCATCCTCTGGCGGAAGCGGCAATGGTCGCGGTGTTTCAATGTCGGCTGTGTAAATGATCGTGCCATCTGGCCGGATGACAGATGCCCCAAGCATGCCACGCCCGCGCGCCTGCTGGGTGACAAATTGCCGGAAACCGGTGCGATCAAGGCTAAAGAGCCTGCGTTGCTGGTCCAACGCGAAGGCCATGTTGATCGTCGCATCACGCAGATTGACTGCGTTCTCGTTGATATAAGACTGCGCGACCTGTTCTGACGACTGTACGATCGTGCGGGTTCGGATTTCGAACCAGCGGTCCAACCCTAAATCAAGCGTGATCGAGGCAACGATCGCAACGATAATCGCCGGGATCGTGGCGATGATCGAGAACAACGTCACAATGCGTACATGCAGGCGAGAAGCCGCTTTGCGATCGCGCCGTGCTTTGACGACGGCACGCACCTCGATGCCGATCAACCACATCAGCGCAAGCACGAAGATGGCGTTTACGGCAATGGCGACACCAGTCACCCGCTCCGTCGGCTGGATCGGCGTCAAACCGATCAGTACGACAAAGGACGCGACAACGCAGGCCGTGGCGGCAAGCACAATGGCAAAGCCAGGCCAGCTATTGCCGGCCCGCCCCCGCTCACGCAGCAGAAAACTGCCCGGCACCGCTCTGTCCATAATCGCCATGGAATCCCAATACGCTCAAATACCGTGCCTCATATGCAACAGAATGTGACAAAAATGCAACGGCGATCGGCGTGATCAGGCTTTAAAAATACTCACATTCAGATCACGAATTTTCTTACGCAGTGTATTTCGGTTAAGTCCGAGAACCTCTGCGGCGCGGATCTGGTTGCCGCGGGTCGCCGTGAGCGTTGCGACGATAAGCGGATACTCGAGTTCACCCAGCACACGATGATAAAGACCAGGCGGGGGAAGCCCGTCGCCGAATGAAGCGAAATACTTCTGCATATTCATCTCAACGGCTTCGCTGATCGTTTGGGGTTGGGCGGACGCAGCGCCCTGGACGGCGGCGGAAACCGAGCCGCGATCCTCTTCACTGGCACGCAGCTCATTGGCGACCGTATCGGCATCGACCGCCTCCTGCGGATAGAGCGCCGCCAACCGGCGCACCAAATTCTCCAACTCGCGCACATTGCCGGGCCAATTGTACCGCGTCAGCATCTGCAACGCCTCCGGCAACAGGCGCTTTGCCTCGAGCCCTTCTTCCTGCACTTTGCCGAGGAAGTGAGTTGCAAGATCGGGAATATCCTCAAGCCGCTCACGCAAAGGTGGCACCCTGATCGGCACGACATTCAACCGGTAATAAAGGTCTTCGCGGAATAGGCCCTGATTGATCAAAAGGCGCAAATCCTTGTTGGTTGCCGTCACGATACGCACATTGGTCTTGATCGGTGTACGACCGCCAACCGTCATATACTCGCCCTGTTGCAGAACCCGCAAAAGCCGTGTTTGCGCCTCCATCGGCATATCGCCGATTTCATCGAGGAAGAGCGTACCATTTTCGGCCTGCTCGAAACGGCCGGATGACCGCGCGGTGGCACCGGTAAAGGCGCCCTTCTCATGGCCAAACAATTCGCTCTCGATCAGATCGCGCGGGATCGCTGCCATATTGATCGCGACGAACGGTCCTTTTTTCCGCTTGCCATATTCATGCAGCGCACGGGCGATGAGTTCTTTACCGGTGCCGGATTCCCCGTTGATGAGCACCGTCAGATCGGACTGCGTCATACGGGCCAAAACGCGATAGATATCCTGCATCGCAGGCGACCGCCCAACCAACGGCATCTCGCCGTCCGCCGATGTGGGCTTTGCCGGCGACTGCTCCTTGCGCCGTGATTCAGTCAACGCCCGCCCAACAAGACTGGTCAACTCGACCAGATCGAAGGGCTTGGGCAAATATTCATAAGCCCCCTTCTCGGTCGCGCGGATCGCAGTCATGAAGGTGTTTTGCGCACTCATCACGATAAACGGCAGATCAGGACGCATTTTCTTCATGCGCGGCAACAGCTCAAACAGATTATCGTCCGGCATCACCACATCGGAGATCACCGCATCGCCTTGGCCTTCCGCCACCCATTGCCAGAGCGTGGAGGCATTTGATGTAGCGCGCACGTCAAAACCGGCCCGCGTCAGAGCCTGACTTACGACCGTGCGGATCGCCGCATCGTCATCGGCGACAAGTATCGTTCCACTCATGTGGTCTCCACCTCATTGGCAGTGTGCAGCTGGCTGGATTTGATGGCTTTTGCCTTTGGCATCAGCACGCGGAACTGGGTACGGTTCGGTTCGCTGTCGAATTCGATAATGCCGCCATGATCGCCGACAATCTTCGCAACCAACGCGAGCCCTAGTCCGGAACCATTTGTTTTTGTTGTGATAAATGGATCGAACATGTGATGGCGTATATCTTCCGGTATACCGTGACCATTATCCTCAACGGTAAACTCCAAGGGCAAAGAAACCCGTTCATTGGCGCCCGGCACCAGCAAACGAACCCCGGGGCGAAACGCTGTGCGCAGGGTGATTTCCGGCCGGTCCCGGTCGCGGCAGGCTTCAGCCGCGTTTTTCACAAGATTGAGGAACACTTGGATCAGTTGATCCAGATTACCCAATACCGGCGGCAAGGAAGGGTCAAACGCTTCGTGAATGGTCACATGATTGGCAAAGCCAGACTTTGCCACACCGATGACGCGGTTGAGCACCACGTGAATATTGACCGGCTCCCGATCGATTGGCCGTTCATCGGAGAACACTTCCATCCGCTCGACCAATTGAACAATACGGTCCGTCTCGGCGCGAATGAGCTGCGTCAGCGCGCGGTCATCATCGCTGGCATTGGCTTCCAACAATTGCGCGGCGCCACGAATGCCAGACAACGGGTTTTTGATCTCGTGACCAAGCATCGAGGCAAGGCCCGTCACCGACCGCGCCGCACCGCGATGGGTGAGTTGGCGATCAAATTTTTCCGCCATCGACCGCTCGCGCAACGCGATGACGACGGCGCCCGGTTTTTCATCCACCGGCGTGACATGGATATCGACCTCGCGTTCGCGCTCCAGCCGCGGCGAGCCCAGATCCACACGATATTCATTGACCGATGCTTCCCCATTGCGCACCTGCTCGATGAGCGCCAGCAACGGGCTTGAAAAAGGGATCAGCGCGGCAAGGTTCATCCGCGTCAATTGGTTCGTGGAAATCGAGAAAAAGTATTCTGCGGTCAGATTGGCGTGCATGATCTTATTGTCATGGTCAACCATAAGCACCGCATCGCGGATCGTATCGAGCACGAGGCGTGAATTGGATTGATCGCGCTCCCTCTCAACCGCCATTACGCTGCCTCTCTGTCCAAATTGGAGGATTGATCGGCAAACGCCGCCTGCAATTGCTGGCGAACCACTGACGGGTCACGCTCACGCAAAATGTCGGGACCGAACACTGGTTTGGCCTGCGGTGCCAGCACATCCAAATACCATCCAAGATGCTTGCGGGCATTTTTCACGCCAGTCACCGCGCCATAATGGTCCAAGATGGCATCATAATGAGCGGTCACATAGGTGCCATACTCATCCGGAGCGGGAACATCACAGGCATGCCCCGCAATCTGTGCCGGCAACCACGGCCGCCCGCATGCAGCGCGCCCAACCATGACCGCGTCCGCCCCAGACTGCACGAGCGCACAATGAGCTGCTTCAGCGCTGTTAATATCGCCATTGATGATCAGCGGCGTATTCGGACCGATGGCCTCACGAACACCCGCGACAAACGCCCAATTGGCTTTCCCCTCATAAAATTGATCACGGGTGCGCCCGTGCACCGTCACCATCTGCACACCAGCTTCCACCGCACGACGTGCCAATTCCGGTGCGTTCATCGTCTCCGGCGACCAACCCAAGCGCATCTTGAGCGTGACCGGGACGTCGACCGCCCCGACGACGGCATCTACGAGCGTGAGCGCATGATCAAGATCGCGCATCAGGGCGGAGCCAGATTGCACGCCGATCACCTTTTTTGCCGGGCAACCCATATTGATGTCGACCATCTGCGCGCCCAATGACACCGCCATTTTCGCCGCTTCACCCATCCAATGGGCCTCGGTGCCGACCAGTTGCACGATCCGCGGCGCTCCATCATCGACGAACAGCGCGCGTTGCATCGATTGCGGCGTGTGCTTGCACAATTCGCGGCTGGCAATCATTTCAGACACCACAAGGCCAGCGCCGTGGTTCCAGGCCAAACGACGAAACGGCAAATCGCTCACCCCGGACAGGGGCGCAAGGAACACGCGGTTCCTGATTTTTAGCGGACCAATATGCAGAGGTGTTGAGAGATCGACGGTCATTGCCACCATTTTAGGCAACATTGAAAGATGCACAAGGATTAAACAATTCTAATGGCTTGCGCATGCGTTTTTTCGCACTTATTGCCCGCACATTATGGTCATAATCGGCAAGCTTTTTTGAACGGAAACGCACAAAGCATGGATTTTAAGCATATTGGCGCAGTGATCGTCGCCGCTGGCCGCGGGGCCCGCGCTGGTCTCGACGGCCCCAAGCAATATCACAACCTTGCCGGTACGCCCGTCATCGCTCGCACACTGGCCGCCCTTTCCGTCCGGATCGATACGGCAAACATCGTGATCGTGCGCCACGCGGATGATCAGGATTTGTTGGAAGATGCGCTCAGTGGGCAAACCGCCAACATCAAATCCGTGAGCGGCGGTCAGACCCGGCAACAATCCGTGCTGGCCGGCCTGCAAGAACTGGCGCAAGACGCCCCTTCCCTCACCCATATCATGATCCATGACGCGGCAAGACCTTTTGTAAGCGAACGCTTACTTGATGATCTTTTTGAAGTTATCGCGCAAAACCCCAACGCCGGCGTCCTTCCGGTTGTGCCGATAACAAGCACGATCAAGCGCATTCATGACGACAAGGTCGAAGAGACAATTCCCCGTACGAATCTGACCATGGCGCAAACACCGCAGCTTTTTCCGGCCAAGCAAATTTTGGATGCACATTTGCGCGCCCAGCACACAGACGAACCCTTCACCGACGATGCCTCGATTTTCGAATGGGCCGGATTGACGGTGAAAACGATCCCAGGCGAAGAAGAGAACATCAAACTGACCTATCCGGATGATTTCGCCCGGGCAGAAAGGACGCTCAACATGGCCGCTATGGAGTCGCTACCAGACATTCGAACCGGCAATGGCTACGACGTCCACCGCTTTGTGGAGGGTGACCATGTCGTCCTGTGCGGCATTTCTATACCGTTCGATAAAGGCTTGTCTGGCCACTCAGATGCCGATGTAGGCCTACATGCCCTCACCGATGCCTTACTGGCCACGTGCGGCGCAGGTGATATTGGTGACCATTTCCCCCCGACGGACCCCAAATGGAAAGGTGCCGAAAGCTACGTGTTCCTGGCTGAAGCTGTACGCATTGTCGGCGAAAAGGGCGGAACAATCCTAAACGTCGATATTACACTGATTTGCGAAGCCCCAAAGATCGGCCCCCACAAGACTGCCATGCGCGAGAATCTGGCCCGTATCTGCGCAATTGACGTGGACCGATGCTCTGTAAAAGCGACGACGAACGAAAACATGGGGTTCATTGGCCGGCGCGAAGGCATGGGCGCGATCTCAACGGCCAGCGTGAGGTACACCTGATGGAACATGATGAGACAGATTTGATCGACGACCCGATATATGCCCGCGCCGAAGCCCTGATCGAAAAAGGCGCTGCAGCCGGCATTATGGTCGCAACAGCAGAAAGCTGCACCGGTGGTATGATCGCTGCTGCCATTTCGGATGTGGCGGGCTCATCAGCCCTGCTCGACCGTGGCTTTGTGACCTATTCCAATGAGGCAAAAGCAGAAATGCTCGGCGTGTCGATGGATGAGATCGAGCAGGAAGGCGCCGTTTCGCAGTCGGTAGCGGCGGCTATGGCCGAAGGGGCGGTGGCCCGTTCCAACGCAGACATGACCATGGCGGTTACCGGCATCGCCGGCCCCGCCGGCGGCAGCGCCGACAAACCCGTTGGTCTGGTTTGGTTTGCATGCGCGTGTTCCTGGGCGCCGACCCTCGTCACATCATGCCAATTCGACGATAATGGACGCGCTTACATAAGGCACCATACCGTACTCTATGCGTTGGACATTTTGCTGGATACGCTCGACAGCCGCCCTGCCCCGGAAGCTGACGAGAGCGCTGCTGGTCACGCCTGAGTTGGCTTAGACCGCAGGATCGTAAATCGTGTCAGCACGCGCTTCAAAGGCGGCGGAAAACTTGCGGAAAGCGCGATCGAACATCGAGCCCATCAAGGCGCCGAGCATGCGGCTTTTAAATTCATACTCGATGTAAAAGTGCACATCACAGGCGCCGCTGCCCTGATCTTCAAAAGCCCAGCGATTGTCCAAATGCTTGAACGGACCATCCAGATAGGTGGCGCGGATGAGATTGGCGGCCGGATCCAAATGCACCTGGCTGGTAAAGGTCTCGCGGATCTGTTTGTACCCCACCGTCATGTCCGCAATGAGCAGCGTTTTGCCATCGCGCTCACGTCGATCGCGAATGGTCAGCGCTTCACATAACGGCACGAACTCGGGATAGTGTTCAATGTCAGCAACAAGCTGAAACATATTGGCGGCGCTGTGGTTAACCCTGCGCTTACTCTCGAATTTGGGCATCTTCGGCGTTTAATCCAAACTGTTTAGTCTTCTGATAAACCAATTTGCCTGTCGCCGGGACGTTATCGGCAGGATTGGTCTATCCGGCCCATGCGCATCTATGGCACTTTTCACACGCGGCATGTATTTTTTCTCGAAATGCCAGATGTATGTAATGAACGCGCGGTCCGGCAATTTCTCAGGGCAGCCCTCGGCCAGTTCTTCGCGAACCTCTCCATAAGACGCCAGCGCGCGGCGATAAACGCTCACCAAGCTGGTCAAAGTCGGCAAATGGAACCACACGATCAGCTCCGTTCGCGGCAGTCTTATATCGAAGTTTGAAGGGTTGGTGCCATCAATCACCCACCGGTCTTGCCTGACCTGGTCGCTTAAGAGATCACGAACATCGCCCGACGGCCTTCTTTCCCAGCCAGGCAGCCAGAACATGTCGCGATCCATAGGCACATAGCGTAGCTTGAGTTTTTCAGAGGCTGTCTTGGAGAACGTGCTTTTTCCACCCCCCGACCGTCCGATCACCGAGATGCGTGTTGCCGAAACTAGGGCTTTATGAGCTGCATCGCCAAAAACAATGGGGTTGTTCATGTCCCCAACAAACGAGGGCATGGTCTGCCGGGAGCGTGCCACGGCCGATCACTGGACAGCTTTTAACTTCGCGGCCCGCGCCGCGCGCAGTTTGGCGAAATCGTCGCCAGCATGGTGGGATGAGCGGGTCAGCGGCGACGCCGATACCATCAAGAAGCCCTTTGTATAAGCGATCTGCTCATAGGCCTTGAAGTCTTCAGGTGTGACGAACTCCATGACCTTGTGGTGCTTCTTCGTCGGCTGCAGATACTGACCGATCGTGATGAAGTCGACATCAGCAACGCGCAAATCATCCATCAATTGCAGCACTTCATTGCGGGTTTCACCGAAGCCAACCATGATACCGGACTTGGTGAAGATCGTCGGATCAATCTCCTTGACCCGCTGCAGCAGCCGGATGGAATGGAAATAACGCGCGCCAGGTCGCACGGTTAGGTAGTGCGAGGGCACCGTTTCCAAATTGTGGTTGAACACATCAGGCTTTGCTTCAACAACCTTTTCCAGCGCATTGTCTTTACGTAAAAAATCTGGCGTAAGGATTTCAACCGTCGTCGACGGCGAGTGTTCGCGAATGGCTTGGATCGTCTCGACAAAATGTTGTGCGCCACCATCGGCCAGATCATCGCGATCGACCGATGTGATCACCACATGGTTCAGCCCCATCTGCTTGACCGCTTGCGCGACGTTGTAAGGTTCCTGGCTGTCAAGCGCTGAGGGCACGCCGGTCGCTACATTACAGAACGCGCAGGCGCGGGTGCAAATCTCGCCCATGATCATGAACGAGGCGTGCTTCTGATCCCAGCATTCGCCAATATTCGGACAGCCAGCCTCACCGCACACCGTGACCAGATTGTTCTTTTGAACAATCGCGTTGGTCTCCTGAAAACCTTTCGAGACCGGCGCTTTCACGCGGATCCAGTCGGGCTTTTTCAGTTCGGTGATGTTGTCGGGCCGGTGCGCCTTTTCAGGATGGCGCGCCTTACCGGCCGGACGCTTGGTGTCAAGAATGGTGACCAAAATGGGCTCCGCAAAAATGTATCAGAGTATCAGCCGTGCAAGCACGATGACGATGATGGCGCCGACGGTCGATGTGATGATCTGCGTGCCGATCGGGCCACCAACATTCAACTTAATGCCCAGCGCATTGAAGACAAATCCGCCGACGAACGCTCCCAATACACCGGCAATCAGATAGCCGAGCAGGCCGCCAACACCGCCGACAACAAGGCTCGCCAGAAAGCCGGCAATCACACCAATAGCGGCCATAATCAGTAGAGCTTTAGCATCCATCTCAAAGTCCCCTTTTTCACGCTGCATCGAGTGGTTTGAACATATGCAATCCTGACGGGCAGACAAGCAGGCAAAACCTGCTACACGATCAGGCGTTCAGGACCCGCCCATAGGCATCCAACACGCTTTCCTTCATCATTTCAGACAGGGTCGGGTGCGGGAAGATCGTGTGCATCAGCTCTTCTTCGGTTGTCTCAAGACCCATGGCCACAACAAAGCCCTGGATCAGTTCGGTCACTTCCGCGCCCACCATGTGCGCGCCCAGCAACTGACCGGTCTCGCCGTCAAAAATGGTTTTGATCATGCCGAAATCTTCGCCAAGCGCGATCGCCTTGCCGTTGGCACCAAATGAGAAACGCCCGACTTTCAACTTGTGACCTTTTTCCTTGGCTGCCTTTTCGGTCAGCCCGACCGAAGCAACTTGCGGGTGACAATACGTGCAACCGGGAATCTTGTCCTTTTCCATTGGATGGACGCCGGGCACACCGGCGATCTTCTCGATGCAAATAACGCCCTCATGTTCAGCCTTGTGCGCGAGCATCGGCGGACCAGCGACATCGCCGATGGCATAAATGCCTTCAACACTGGTGCGGCCATAACCGTCGATCACGATGCAACCGCGATCGGTTTTGATGCCGAGCTCTTCAAGCCCGAGCCCTTCAATATTGCCCTGCACGCCAACGGCCGAAATCAAACGATCGGCTTCCATCGGCGTCACCTTGCCGTCCTTGCCTTCAACATGGGCAACGATAGAATCGGCCTTCTTGTCGACCTTAGTCACTTTTGCTTCGGTGATGATCTTCATCCCGTGCTTTTCAAGCTGCTTGCGGGCAAGCGTCGAGATTTCCTCATCTTCAACCGGCATGATGTTCGGCATCAGTTCGACGACCGTCACATCAACACCCATGGAGTTATAGAAGCTGGCAAACTCAATGCCGATCGCGCCAGATCCCATCACCAGCAGCTTTTTCGGCATTTCCTGCGGCACCATCGCTTCAAAATAGGTCCAGATCAGCTTTTTGTCCGGTTCGATGCCAGGCAGTGCCCGCGGACGCGCACCGGTCGCGACAATGATGTGCTTGGCCGTATATTCGCCCTCACCCTTGACGCCTTTTGGCGTTGGATGCGCCGGCTGTACGACTTCCTTTTTCATTTTGCCGACGCTGATCTTGCCCTTGCCAGTTAGCTTGGCTTCGCCCCAAATCACATCGACCTTGTTCTTCTTCATCAGAAAGCCGACACCACCGTTGAGCCGCGCCGAGACACCACGCGAGCGCGCAACAACATCTTCCACCTTGGCGGTCATTTTACCTTCAAGTGTTAGGCCGTAATTCTTGGCATGGCTGGCAAAATCCATGATTTCCGCCGACCGCAGCAGCGCCTTGGTTGGAATACAGCCCCAGTTAAGACAGATTCCGCCCAAATGCTCGCGCTCGACAATCGCTGTCTTGAAGCCAAGTTGCGCTGCACGAATGGCAGTCACATAACCACCTGGTCCGGAACCAATGATAATGACGTCGTAATTATTGTCGGCCACGCCGCCTCTCCTCTAAAGGGGGATGCGCCGTGGCCTTTTGACTTATGCGGCCGTGAGCATCCCGTATATTTCGTCTTTCAGGACCATCCGCGTTTTGCGCATGGTCTCCATGTTGAAATCATCCGTCGGTTCAATGTCAGTCTCGGCACGATGGATGGCTCGGTTGATCTCGTGGTACTCGTCAAAGAGCTTGGCGAAATGGGCATTGCCCTGCTTCATCGCGCTCATTTTCTCGACATGTTCCGGAAATTCTTCGGCCAGCTCGTGCGGCGTGTGTGCCATCGTCAGTCTCCCAAAAGGATATAAAAGATGACGCCAGCCTAGACCCTCAACACTTCTCCTCTTTGATTGATATCAAACCAACAGCCCCATCGGGTTTTCGATGTAGCCTCTAAAGGCGCCGAGCAGTTCCGCACCCAGAGCACCGTCAACGCAGCGGTGGTCTGTCGACAGCGTCACCGTCATCACCTGCGCCACGGCAAGGGCACCGTCCTTAACGACCGGACGCTGCTCACCGGCACCGACCGCCAAGATCGTTGCGTGCGGTGGGTTCACAACAGCCGAGAAGTTCTTCACGCCCATCATACCCATGTTCGAAACCGCCGTTGTGCCGCCCTGGTATTCTTCCGGCTTCAGCTTGCGGTCTTTCGCCCGCTTGCCCAGATCCTTCATTTCATTGGAAATTGTAGAAAGGCTCTTGGTTTCGGCCTGACGTATAATCGGCGTGATCAGACCGCCCGGAATCGACACGGCAACACCCACATCGGCATGCTTGTGCACGACCATATGATCGTCGGTCCAAGACACATTGGCGTCCGGCACGTCGCGCAACGAAAGCGCCAGCGCTTTGATCACCAGATCATTGACTGACAATTTGTAGGCCGGCTTGTCATCCTTCACCGGCGCGGCATCATTGAGTTGCTTGCGCAGCGCCAACAAAGCGTCCAGCTCGCAATCGACTGAGACATAGAAATGCGGGATCGTCTGCTTGGCTTCCGTCAGACGCTTGGCGATGGTCTTGCGCATGCCGTCATGCTTGACGAGTTCGTAGGAGCCTTCGGCAAAATTCGCCAACACTTGATCCGCGCTCGGGCTTGTGGCCATGGCCGGTGCCTCTGCCGCTTTCGGTGCGTCAGCAGCAGCAGCCGCCGGTTTTGGTGCACCGCCAGAGGCAATCGCCGCATCGACATCGCGCTTGACGATCCGACCCTTTGGTCCGGAACCGGCAATCGCCGTGATATCAATCCCGGCATTGGCCGCGATCCGGCGCGCCAAGGGCGACGCTGGGATTTTCTGGCCGTCCTTGACCGGAACCGGCCCGGCAGAACCACCTTCCGAATGCGCAGATGATGGTGGCGCGCTTGGCCCGCCTCCATCACCACCTGACCCATTGGCTTGAGCAGCTGGAGCTGGAGCCGAAGCGGGCGCTTCTGCGGGCGCCGGTGCCGGCGTTGGGGCGGTTGCGCTACCGCCGGAAGCGGCTGCTTCGGCGACATCCTCGCCTTCCTCGGCGAGGATTGCGATCACTTCATTGACTTTGACGGCCTCGGTGCCTTCGGCAACCAGAATTTTAGCGATCGTGCCTTCATCGACGGCTTCGACTTCCATCGTCGCCTTGTCGGTTTCGATCTCAGCCAAAATGTCGCCGGAAGTGACGGTGTCGCCTTCCTTGACGAGCCATTTGGCCAGATTGCCTTCTTCCATCGTCGGCGAAAGCGCAGGCATGGTGATGTTGACTGGCATCCTTGTTCCCCCTCAGCCCGCGTAGGTTACGGCTTTGACCGCGTCGATGATCTCACCGACATTCGGCAGCGCCAGTTTTTCAAGATTGGCCGCATAGGGCATCGGCACGTCTTTGCCGGCAATCGTCATGACCGGCGCGTCGAGATAATCAAACGCCTCACGGGTCACGCGGTTGGCGATATAGTCACCGACCGATGATTGCGGGAAGCCTTCTTCAACCGTCACCAAGCGCCCGGTCTTTTGCACCGAATTGATAACGGTTGGCAGATCCATTGGGCGGATGGTGCGCAGATCGATCAGTTCGGCATCAATGCCTATCGCTGCCAACTCATCGACGGCTTTGACTGCATAGGTCATGCCGATGCCAAACGAGACGATCGTCACATCCTTGCCAACCTTGTGGATCCGCGCCTTGCCGATCGGCAGCACAAAATCATCCATTTTCGGCACGTCAAACGACTGGCCATACATGATCTCATTTTCAAGGAAGATCACCGGATTGGGATCACGGATCGCCGCTTTCAAAAGGCCCTTCGCGTCGGCTGCCGTATAGGGCATCACGACTTTCAGGCCCGGTATGTTGGAATACCAGGACGCGTAACACTGCGAGTGTTGCGCGGCGACGCGCGCAGCAGCGCCGTTTGGTCCGCGGAACACCATTGGTGCGCCCATCTGGCCACCGGACATATAAAGCGTCTTGGCCGCCGAATTGACGATCTGGTCAATCGCCTGCATGGCAAAGTTCCAGGTCATGAATTCAACGATAGGGCGCAGGCCGGTCATCGCCGCCCCGACACCGATGCCGGCAAAGCCGTGCTCGGTGATCGGTGTATCAACCACACGCCGTGCACCAAACTCATCGAGAAGTCCCTCAGTGACCTTATAGGCGCCGTTGTATTCGGCAACTTCTTCGCCCATCACGAACACATCGTCATTGGCGCGCATCTCTTCGGCCATCGCATCACGCAACGCGACACGCACGGTTGTCGACACCATTTCCGTACCAGCCGGAATTTCCGGATCAGCCGCAACCTCAACGGCAATCGGTGCCGCTGCCACCGGCGCGGGTGTCTCGGCAGCAGGCGCTGGCGCCTCAGCGGCCGCCGGTGCCGCCGGGGCAGATGCTTTGCCGATATCATCGGCGCTTTCGCCCTCTTCGAGCAAAACCGCGATCGGCGTATTCACCTTGACCGCTTCCGTCCCCTCAGAGACCAGGATTTTACCAACGGTCCCCTCATCGACTGCCTCGACTTCCATCGTGGCCTTATCGGTTTCAATTTCAGCGAGAATGTCGCCGGAAGTGACGCTGTCACCTTCCTTCACCAGCCATTTCGCCAGATTGCCCTCTTCCATCGTCGGTGACAGGGCAGGCATCAAAATTTCAATTGGCATTGCTCTTCACCCCTCACACGTCAACCAGAATATCGGTCCAGAGTTCCGACGGATCGGGCTCGGGATCGTTTTGCGCAAAGTCTGCCGCATCGGTGATGATCGCTTTGATTTCCTTGTCGATTTCCTTCAGTTCTTCTTCGGCAACCGTCTTGTTGCCGAGGATACGCGCCTTGACCTGTTCGATCGGGTCACTTTCCTGGCGCATCTTCTGCACCTCATCCTTGGTGCGGTATTTGGCCGGGTCAGACATGGAGTGACCGCGATAGCGATAGGTCATCATCTCCAGAATGATCGGGCCTTCCTCACGCGCATGCTGGCAGGCAAAGTCCGCAGCCGATTTGACGGCGCGTACATCCATACCGTCAACGCGCATGCCCGGAATACCAAACGACACGCCGCGCATTGAGTAATCATTCTGCGCGGCATGGCGGGCTGTTGATGTGCCCATCGCATAGCGGTTGTTTTCAATCACATAGACGACCGGCAGTTTCCACAGCGCAGCCATGTTGAAGCTCTCATAGACCTGGCCCTGGTTGGCCGCGCCATCACCGCAATAGGTGGCTGAGATATTGTTGTTGCCGCGGTATTTGTTGGCAAAGGCAAGGCCAGTGCCGAGCGAAACCTGCGCGCCAACGATGCCGTGGCCGCCATAAAAGTTCTTCTCCTTGGAGAACATGTGCATCGAGCCGCCCTTGCCGCGCGAATAGCCCCCCTGGCGCCCGGTCAACTCTGCCATCACACCCCGGCTTTCCATGCCGGTCGCCAACATGTGCCCATGATCACGATAGGCGGTGATCACCTGGTCACCATCTTCCATCGCCATCTGCATACCGGTCACAACAGCTTCCTGACCGATGTAAAGGTGACAAAAGCCACCGATAAAGCCCATGCCATACAACTGTCCCGCCTTCTCTTCGAAGCGCCGGATCAGAAGCATGTCCCGATAGGCCTGCAGCTCTTCTTCTTTTGTAAAGTCCGCCGGATCGGGCGGTGTCACGGAATTGTTGCCAATGCCGACTACCTTTTTCTTGGTAGCCGACGACTTGCGTGCACGCGTCGCCATAGATGTTCCGTCCCTGGTAGTTATTTTGGCGGCAGCATATCGACGATCGCGTTTCGATCAATGCACAAAAAGGCATAGCAACTATGCCGTAAGCGACCGAAATCTTTCAAAATTTTCGAAATTAACTTGAATCGAGTTAATTGGTGCCGTGCAGCAATACGAGCTCGTTCGCCCGTGACAAGCCCAGCATTCTACGGGCTTGTTCGTCGATCATGTCACGTTCCAAAGTGCCGTTGCGTAGCGCTGAGGTGCGCGCCTCCAACATCGCATGTTCGGCGGACAAAGTCTGCAGTTGCCCTGTGAGCGCCGTGATCTTTGTGTCGTAAACAGCGGACTGCTCAAGGCCGAAACGACCTTCAATGGCGTGATAATAGAAATAGGCGCAAGAGCAGCCCGCCAGCACGGGAAACCACGCATAACGCAACCAGGATTTTCTATACTGACGGGTCCACACAGGTACAGGCACTCAAAACAGACAATGCCTGTCTAGCCATTGATGGTTAACCGGGCCCTAAAGCGCGCTGCAAAAGGTCACTTTTGCAAATACGATTGGCCGCTCCGCAGAGCGGCGTTTTCGTATTAGCCACGCAGCATGTTGCGCCCCTGGTAGCGCGCCGACAGACCCAGCTCTTCTTCGATGCGGATGAGTTGGTTGTATTTCGCCAGCCGGTCAGAGCGGGCCAGCGAACCGGTTTTGATCTGTCCGCAATTGGTCGCAACGGCCAAATCTGCGATCGTAGCATCTTCGGTCTCGCCAGACCGGTGCGACATGACGGCCGTATAACCTGCCTTATGCGCCATCTCCACGGCAGCAAGCGTTTCGCTCAACGTGCCAATCTGGTTGACCTTGATCAGGATCGAGTTGGCAACACCCTTCTCAATACCGGTCGACAAGCGGTCAGTGTTGGTCACAAACAGATCGTCGCCGACGAGCTGACAATGGCCGCCGCTGGCACCAGTATGAGCAGCCCATCCATCCCAATCATCCTCATGCATCCCATCTTCGATCGAGATGATCGGATATTGCTTGACCAAGCTTTCCAGATAGTCAGCTTGCTCTTGCGGTGAACGTGTCACCCCTTCGCCGGCATAGACATAAGCGCCATCCTTGAAAAACTCAGACGCCGCGCAGTCCAGCGCAAGATACATGTCTTCACCTGGCTTGTATCCGGCCTCCGACACCGCTTCCATAATGAAGTCGAGCGCCTCGGTTGCACTTTGCAAATTGGGGGCAAATCCACCTTCATCGCCGATCCCGGTGTTGTGCCCGGCCTTGGTCAATTTCTTTTTCAGCGTGTGGAATGTCTCTGACCCCATGCGCACGGCATCCGCCAGCGATTTTGCCCCGACCGGCATGATCATGAATTCCTGGAAGTCAATCGGATTGTCGGCGTGCGCGCCGCCATTGATAATGTTCATCATCGGCACGGGCAGAATATTGGCATTGGCACCGCCAACATAGCGGTACAGCGGCAGACCCGCCGAACTGGCGGCCGCTTTTGCAACGGCAAGCGAAACGCCTAAAATGGCGTTGGCACCCAGATTGGCCTTGTTTGGCGTACCGTCCAGATCGATCATTGTCTGGTCAATCTTGTTTTGCAGGGAAGCATCCATCCCGCCTATGGCATCGAAAATAGGCCCGTTAACGGCACCGACCGCCTTGCTGACGCCCTTGCCCATATAGGTGGCGCCGCCATCGCGCAGTTCGACCGCCTCATAGGCACCGGTCGAGGCACCCGACGGCACTGCCGCGCGCCCAAACGCACCATCATCCAAAAGCACATCGACTTCTACGGTCGGGTTTCCGCGGCTGTCGAAAATCTGACGCCCGATAATGTCGATAATAGCTGGCATGGTGCCCCCCTTCTGGATGCATGTTTTCATTGTTTGACGCCGATCCGGCGCCGATAGATAGTGTAAACGTCACCGGCACGTCAGTGCGATGACACAATCAAGTCTCTTTGACGACCGCGTCAATGGCCATCAGACGCTGGATCAGTGCCTCAAATTCGGCCAATGGCACCATATTGGGCCCGTCCGATGGCGCGCTGTCAGGGTCATCATGGGTTTCGATGAAAAGGCCCGCAACCCCTGCGGCCACCGCTGCCGATGCGAGCGTCTTAACAAAACGCCGCTCACCACCGGTCGAACCACCCTTGCCGCCGGGCTGCTGAACCGAATGGGTGGCGTCGAAGATCACCGGCGCGCCTAGATCGGCCATAATGGGCAAGGATCGCATGTCAGATACCAGCGTATTGTAGCCGAAACTGGCCCCGCGTTCCGTCGCGAGCACCTGGGCATTGCCGCTGCCGGTGATCTTGGCGATCACATTGCGCATGTCCCAGGGGGCAAGGAACTGGCCTTTTTTCACATTCACAACACGGCCGGTTTCAGCCGCTGCAATCAAAAGATCAGTTTGCCGGCACAGGAACGCCGGTATCTGCAAAATATCGACGAACGGCGCAACGAGCGCGCATTGTTCGGCGCTGTGCACATCCGTGACCACCGGCAGCCCATAGGTGCTTTTTATCTCGGCAAACACATCCATCGCTTTGTCGAGACCAATGCCGCGTCCGGCATTGAGCGACGTTCTGTTTGCCTTGTCATACGATGTCTTGAAAACGAGACCGATGCCCAGCCGATTTGCGATCTCTTTCAGTGCCCCCGCCATCATCAAAGCATGGTCACGGCTTTCCATCGCGCAAGGGCCGGCGATCAGCGAAATCGGCTTGCTGTTGTCAAAGACAACATCACCGGCATGGACACTTGCCGCTGGCGGCGGCGCGATAGCATCAGTCATCATGTTCCCGTAAAAGCATAAAAGGCTCCCTGCCCCGGTGCACGATCGGCAATGCGATATTCGCCCTGCGCGCGCAAGTCGAGGGCCTCATCCGTTTCAAAAACAATGCCTTCCAAGCGCAATCCGCGACCGGAACCTGATGGCTCCACACCAAAATAGGCGCGCAAGCCTTCCGGCGTCATCACATTGATCAGGACATTGTCTGTCTTCAGTTCCATCCCGAAGGAGTGCGCTTCGGTTTCCCGCTGCCCGGCAAAGGCCTGCAGAAAGTACTGAAAATCCGTCGGGTTGGGTTCACTGAGGATGATTTCACGGATGCCAGTGACACCATTGGCATGCGTCGCCAAAGCACCAGCGGCCGCATTGGGCATCGATACCCGTTCAACCGTGAAACCGAAGAAATCCGGCGCGCGCAAATCCGCGGCAAAGGCAAGTTTAAATCGGGCCCTCTCTGTTTCCCCGTCCGGTGTTTTGTAGGGGCGTGAAAAGGACAATTTGCGCCCTGCCGAGATGCCGTCTTTACGAAAAGCCGTATGATCGGCGTCGGCATCATCGGATTTCATGGCGATGGATGAAAACCCGTTCTCGCTGTTTCGAAACCGATGGGTTTGATCGCGCAGCGTGAACTGGTTGCCCTTCAAAGCCGTCGCTTCGCAGGTCTCCCGCTGGTGAATGCCCAATGGCTCCAGATAGGTGCCGTCACCAAAGAACACGCAGCAATTTTCGGTACCGAACGGGTGCCTCGCATCAGGCGCGACGGTAAAGCCCAAGGCCTCATGGCGCGCCCGAGCACGCTCGATGCTCTCGACCGGCAGAATCGCGTGATCAAATGCGCGTACTTGTGAAACCATGGCGTGCGCTTGCCCCATTTCGACCACGCACGCAAGCAGAGGCGCTCTCCAAAAGCACCGTTTTTGCCACTCGCCTTGCAACGAGAGACACGCAAAGGCTGTACTAGGGCAGTTGCGCCGACCACATCGAGCCCAAAGGGACAGATGCTACGGGTTGAACGAGCTATTAACAGCAGCAAAACGTTAGCCAAGCTTTTGGCTCAATTCCCAAACATAACCATCGGGGTCCAGATAGTTTGTCGTCCTTATTCCCCATGGTCGGTTCATTGGGCCACTGGTTGGAAGTATTCCGCAGTCAGCCAATGCTGTGGCCCCCATGTCAACATCCTCGACGTGAAGAGTAAACACGCTGCGCACACCGGCCGTAGCCATTTCTGAAGGTGAGATCAGCTCGTCAACCGCTTCAAGGGCGAGCAAGTTGACGATGACGGAACCTGAACGGTAGGCGGCTGAAACGTCGTCTTCGAACACGGGCTGCGTTCCCAGAAAGTCGCAGTAGAAGGCTTTGGAGCGCGACAAATCGGAGGAGAACAGTGTAACCGCTCCGAAGTCGGGCGCTGCATCATGAGAAGGCCGGGCTGTCATAGGCAAGATGCTCCTGCAGGCTGTCCAACAATGCGCCCCATCCGTGCTGCCGCCCCTCTGCACCGTCACTTGGAGGAATAACGCACATCTGTTCTTTGTAGGTTAGTCGCGTTCCAGCGCCTTCATCTTCAAAGAGAACCGTCGCAAGTGAAACCGTATGGACGGTTCCGTTCATCGCCATGGAGTAGGCGTAGACGATGCGGGACTTTTCCTTGATTTCGAAAAATGTCGCTTCTTTCGTGTGTTCGCCCATGTCATTGCTG
>JBCCRB010000004.1:0-23159 GCA_039208465.1 Pseudomonadota bacterium | reverse complement strand
CGGGTTGGCCGTGAGCTGTTTGACAGCATGTTTTCCTTCGCCATCATCCGTAACCCCTTTGACCAATTGGTTTCGCACTATCTGTACATCCAGACCTATCCCGGCCATCACAACTACCAGGCGTCAATGTCGCTTGATTTCAGCGACTTCATCCAGCGCAAAACCCGAACCGATCTCAACTTCACCCGGACTCAATTGTCGAAGGTGACCGATCGGAACGGAGAAATGCTGGTGAAAAAGCTCTATCGTTTCGAGAATTACAGCGACATCCTGCCAGATGTCCTGGCCCGGATCGGGCTACCGCCGCCGGAAGAAACACCGCATGAAAAGCAGAGCGCTCGAAAGCCCTATCAGGAATATTATGACGACCGCGCGCGAGCACTCGTCGAAAAGCACTTTCGGGCAGACCTCGATGCGTTCGGTTACAGCTTTGACGATTAAAGTCGACAGACCTTCTCATCGCTGCGCTGGAATAAATAAAAGACAGCGCTAGGTCTCAGGTCGGAATGGGAAGAAACAAAATGCGCTCAGCCGCTTCACGCACAGTTCTGGCCTTATTGGCATTGGGCTTCACTGGATCAACGGGTTTCGCCGACGTAACGGTTAGCTTCGTTGAAGGAGCACCCAAGGATCGGTTCACAATATCAAACACCGATGCGTGTCCTTTGGCTGCTACAGATATCGAGATCGACCTTTCCGGATCTGCAGCAGGTCTTGTCTTCGATGTCACATCCAATGGTGCCGGTGTCGAAGTCTTCCAGCCGTTTGAACTGATCGCTGGATCAAGCGCCGTTGTCGAACAGCCGACCGTACGCGATGGCGATCAACAGCTGATGTTGCGGCTCAACGAATTATCCGATCAGCAACCGGTCTCCTTTACCATCGACGTAGATGACACGGTTAGCGCCCGCCAGATTACGGTCTCCGGCTCTGAGATTGCTGGTGCGCAATTTACCATCCAATCGGCGATGGGTACCAAGACTGGAACCTTTGGCCCCGATGCGCAGGCAACAGTAGCGATATCCGGCTGCAATTCGTGACCTGGCCGCCTAGCCCAGCACGCTTTGCAAAAACGCCCGCGTGCGCGCCTTTTGTGGCGCGGTGAAGACCTGCGCCGGTGGCCCTTCCTCGCAGATCACACCCTGATCCATAAAGACAATCCGGTCTGCCGCATCGCGCGCGAAACGCATTTCGTGCGTCGCCAGGATCATCGTCATGCCCTCGGCCTGCAATTGCCGCAGCACGTCCAGCACTTCACCGACCAATTCCGGATCAAGCGCCGATGTCACCTCGTCAAACAGGATCACTTCCGGCTGCATCGCCAACGCCCGGATGATCGCTACGCGTTGCTGCTGGCCACCGGACAATTGATCGGGATATTTGTTCACATGATCGGCCAGGCCGAACCGTTCAAACAGCGCTTGCGCTTCCGGCAACATCTGATCGGCGCGTTTGCCCAAAACACGTTTTGGGGCGAGCAGCACATTTTCAAGCGCCGTCATATGCGGGAAGAGGTTGAACGATTGAAACACAATGCCGATCCGTTGGCGCACTGGGCTGAGATCAAGCCCCGGCTCGGCGATATCAAGATCATTGAGATAGATCGCCCCATCATCGACCAGTTCAAGACCGTTGATACAGCGTAGCAAGGTGGATTTGCCCGACCCGGAAGCCCCAATCAGGCAGATCATCTCGCCCTCATGAACGGTCAGATCAATCCCCTTGAGAACCGTGTGATCCCCAAATGACTTAACCACAGACTGCAAACGCAATTTCGGGTCACGAGCGGGCATTGCGCTGCCTGTTCATCAGATAATCGGCATAACGCGTCGCCGGAATGGTCACGGCCAGAAAGATCACCGCGGCCACCACATAGGGCGTGAAATTGGCCAAAAGGCTTTTGTAGATCCCCGCCTGGCGTAAGATCTCCACCGGGCCGATGAAACTGAGCAGCGCCACATCTTTTTGTAACGCGATCAGCATGTTCATATTGGCCGGCACGACGCGGCGGATTGCTTGTGGCAAAACAATATCGCGCATCACATCGCGCTCGCGCATACCCAGCGAAAGCCCGGCAGCCCGCTGGCTCGGGTGGACACTCTCAATTCCTGAACGGATGATCTCGGCGACATAGGCCGAATAGGTCAGCACTAGCGCCACCGTGCCCCAGATATAGGGCGAATTATACGGTCGTGGCAGGCCAAGACCGGGAATGCCGAACCCGATCAGATAGATCACCAGGACGACCGGCAGCCCGCGGAAAATATCGACGAAAGCAGCGCCAAATATCCGCAGGGGGAAAAGGGCGGGCGACTGCACCGAGCGCGCCAGCGCGATCAACAACCCGAGCAGAGCGACCAGCGGCGCACTCCACAAAAAGATGGCAATGTTGAGTAGAAACGCCTCAAACATCTTCGGAAAGGTTTGAACAAAGACCTCACCGGAAAAGAAGCTTTGCTGCACGCGGGGCCAGCCCGGCGCCATCGGTACCAGCACAATAATGGCCGCAAAAACCAAAACCGTACTGGCCGATGCCAGAACGAGCGCCCGCCTTTTTTGGCGGGCCTCAAAGGCGGCGCGTCGGCTCACGGGACCGGCTTAGTCGATCAACGGCACGTCGGTGGCGGCCTGCAGCCATTCCGCCTCAATGGCAGCCAGTGTTCCATCCGCCTTGAGCGTGGCAAGCGCGGCATCGACGCATTCTTTCAAGGCGCTGGCATCTTCCATCAACAGGCCAAATTGGTCGGGATTTTCAGACCGGTCAGCGGGAAACTGACCCAGCACGACGCCATCGTCCATCTGCACAGCGGAGATGAACAAGGCGGTTGGCAGGTCGAAGATCGCAGCATCGATTTGGTTGGCCTGCATCGCAGCCACCGCATTGGCATTGTCATCATAGAAGAGCGGATCGCTTTCAGGTTGAATGACATCTGTCACCACGGGCAAGGCTGTCGTCGCCTGGACAACGCCCCACTTCAAACCCTTCAACTGATCGAGTTCAGGCTCCAAGCCGCCATCGATGGCCGCCTGCCTGACGAGCACAGCCGCAGCAGCCGCGTAATAAGGTTCGGAAAAATCAATCACCTTCTCGCGTTCTTCGGTGATCGAATATTGCTGCAAATTGAAATCGAAATTCTTCGCACCCGGCTGGATTGCCTCATCAAACGAAGTGCGTACCCATTCCACATCATCGGCGGCAAAACCCATCTTGTCAGCCACAGCATAGGCAACAGCGGCTTCAAAGCCCTCACCCGATTCCGGTGCATCATTGTGAACCCACGGATAATAGGCTGGATTGCCGGTGGCGATTGTCAGCTTGCCTTCCGTGATCGTCTTGCCACCGGCACAATGGCCAGCGGCCAGCGCCGCGTTCGAGACGCTGGCAGCGGCCAGAGCGGCGGTTGCGATGAGGGTCTTCTTCCAAATGCTTGTCACGGCGATACTCCCTGAGGTGATCTCTACTGGAAACTCCAGACCGGATTTATGCGGGCAACGCACGCGCCTTGTCCAGACGGTGCGCTGCACAATTTTAAAATCCAATGACCACCCCGGCCAATGCCATCCACAAGGGGATCGACAAAATGGCGACCGGCGTACCCAATCCGGTGGACGTGCCCACATAGGCTGACGGATTGGCCTCGGGTAGCGCACCGCGCATTGTCGGCGGTCCCGAGATATCTGAGCTCGAGGCAGCCATCACCGCCATCAGGACCACGCCACCGGCGGAAAACCCGGTCAGATGATGGGCGGCAAGGCCGGCGGCGAATCCGATAGCGCCATGCACGAAAGGCGACAGCAAACCATAGGCAATATAGGCATGCGCGACTTTGCGCAGCTCTGACAGGCGCTGCCAGGCTTCCATACCCATGATCAGCATTAGAAGTGACAACAAACCCCGGAAAAGCGGCTCGTAAAAGCTCTCATAGACGATCTCGGGCTTTGCAAACAGGCCGAGCGCCAGGCCAAGCAGAAGGGCGGAGATGGCAGGGCTGCGCAACGTGTCGGTGAGGATCGTCTTCAGCAAGTTTCCATCAATACTGGCCAGCATGTCGCGGCCGCCACCGCCGCCAAGGCTCATGGTCGCCGAGCCATCGGCATTCATCTCCACACGAGATGAGCGCGCCATCGCAACCCGGCCCAAAATGATGGCCGTCATCAACGCCGCCAGATCCATGAACGGATAGAGCGCGCCAATGAACCCCTCATAGGCGATCTCGGCCGCTTCAAGTTCGGCCATGGCCGCCGCAAGCGTTGAGGCTGAAACCGCACCGAAAAGACCGACCGTCGCAAACGCATCGGCGACGGGAATGCCCCGCATCCGCGTCATGATCGCAGCGCCGGCAAGCACAATCACAATACCGGCAATGCCCGCAGCGATCGCCGGCACGATCAGCGCGGTCAGTTCCGCCTCGCTGATCGACATGCCAGCGCCTATGCCCACCTTGAGCAGGAGCAGCATCACGATGAATTTGTAGATCGGATCGATAATCACCAATCGGCTGCCGAGCGCGGCAAGCACCATGCCGCCGATCAGGAAAGCAAGGGTCGGCTTCTGCAACTGCTCGACAATCGTGGTGACAATGCTGACGATAATATCCATGCGGTCTACTCCGGTTCGCGACCGGAACTAATGCGGACATCATTCAAAGAAAAATATATCTTTTATGTAATTTCAATCTATAAAATAGAACAATGATCAATCTCAACCTGCATCATCTGCGCTATTTTCGTCATGTGGCACGCGAAGGGAACCTGACCCGCGCAGCTGCCCAGCTCAATGTCTCGCAGTCGGCCCTTTCGATCCAGATCAAACAATTGGAAGAGCGGATCGGCCGCAAACTGTTTGAAAGAACCGGCCGTACACTGACCCTCACCGAAGCGGGCCGCGTTGCGCTTGACCATGCCGATCGGATTTTTGACGCCGAAGCAGACCTGGTGGCAACGCTTGGTCAAGAGAGCCAGACGCTGCCGCCCTTGCGGATCGGCGCACAATCCACCCTGTCGCGCAACTTTCAGATCGCTTTTCTAAGGCCGGCGATTGCGAAGGGTGATTGTCAGATCCGGCTGCGCTCCGCCGATAGTGATGTCTTGCTCAGCGAATTGAAAGACCGCGCCCTTGATATTGTGCTGACCACCGAACCGCCCGTGCGCGGCCATGAAGAGCGCTTTGCCGCGACTGCCATTGCCGAACAGCAACTCGGCATTCATGGCAGGGCGGACCTGCTTGAAGGGGTCAAATCCTTGAAAGATCTCATAGAGAACCGGCCACTGATCGTCCCCACCGGCATCGCCGTGCGCGCCGAGTTCGAAAACCTTGCCCAGAAACTGCGCGTGACGCCAAACATCATTGCGGACGTAGACGACATGGCGATGATCCGCTTGCTCACCGTTGAAGGCTTCGGCCTGGCCGTCGCCCCCGCCGTTGTTCTGGAAAGCGAAATCCACGCCGGTACCATCATGTCGGCGCCGTTCGACTTGCCGATCCGTGAACCGTTCTACGCGGTCACCGTGCCGCGTGAATTTCCGCACCCACTCCTTGACACGCTGATGCAGGCCGAGTTGACCCTTTAAAAACACAACGCCGCGAACTTACTATTTAAAGCCATGGTGTGCTTTGCTAACCCAATGGCACGATCAGCAATGTTCATGAGGAACCAGACGCAATGATGAACCAACAAATGGCCCAGCAAATGGCGAGCAAAGCTGGCTTTATTGCCGCCCTGGATCAGTCCGGTGGCTCCACCCCCAAGGCACTGATGCAATATGGCGTTGCAGAAGACGCCTGGTCCACCGATGAAGAAATGTTCGCGCTGATCCACCAGATGCGCGCCCGGATCATCAAATCACCGGCCTTTACCGGTGAAAAAGTGATTGGCGCGATCCTGTTTGAAAGAACGATGGACGGCGAGATCGACGGCACACCGACCGCCGATTATCTGTGGAACGAGCGCGGCGTCGTCCCCTTCCTGAAGGTCGACAAGGGCCTGATGGACGAGGAAAACGGCGTCCAGCTGATGAAACCGATGCCCGGATTGGATGAGTTGCTGCAGCGGGCTGTGTCCAAAAACGTCTTTGGCACGAAAATGCGCTCTGTCGTCAACGCCGCCAATCCGGCCGGCATCGCGGCGATCGCCGAACAACAATATGAAATCGGCAAGCAAATCCTGGGCCACGGCCTGATGCCGATCCTCGAACCGGAAGTAAACATCACCATTGATGACAAAGCCGAAGCCGAGGAAATCCTGCTGGCGGAACTGACAAAGGGGCTGGATGGCCTCGGCGCCGATCAGCAGGTGATGTTAAAGCTCTCCCTGCCCTCCAAGCCGAACCTCTATAAGCCGCTGATCGATGACCCACGGGTAATGCGCGTCGTCGCACTGTCCGGCGGCTATAGCCGCGATGACGCCAACGCACATCTTTTGCAAAACGACGGCATGATCGCCTCATTCTCCCGCGCCTTGGCGCAGGGACTTGCCCATGGCTTGAGCGATGCCGAATTTGACAGCACGCTGGCCGCCTCGATCGACAGCATATACAAGGCATCCGCCAAAGAATGACCGGCGCTGAGCCGGGCCTTCAAAATGTGCCGTTGGCAGTCTAGGCTGCCGCCAGAAGACGACCTGCGGAGGGTTTAAAGTGCTGTTACGCGCCTTACTGTCCTGGATCATGCTGCCGGTTTATGTCTGGCAGGGTTTGCGGGTGCGCATGCGCATTGAACGCCTCTTGCCGGCAAATGTGCCCACCCACGGGACCGTCGGCGAGGAACATGGCGGTGAACCCATCCGCCTGCTCGCCATCGGTGATTCAACGGTTGCCAGTGTCGGCATGGAAGAGATCGAAGACACGTTCGCCTATTCGCTGGCGCGTAGCGTCTCAGAAACACATCAAAAACAAGTTGTGTGGCGGGCCATCGGCGCCAATTCAGCAACGTCCGGCGAATTGCGTGATTTCATCGTCCCGCATGTCGACCAGCGCGATTGGACGCATATTTTCATCTCGGTCGGCATCAACGACATGAAGAACTTCCACCTCGTCGGCCACTTCAAGCGCAATTTCGGCACGCTCCTTTATATGCTGCGTGCCCGTTTTCCCGATGCCAAACTGATTTGGACGCCGATCCCGAACATGCGCGTTTGCCCGGCGCTGCCCAAGCGCCTGGGCGAAGTGCTTGCCGCACGCGCCGACCTGATCAATGCCATGGGCGTGCGCATGTGCCGTGAACGCGGCGCAACGGCAACAACACCGGTTGGCGATGTCGACGCGACCTGCTTTGCCCGCGACGGTTTTCACCCCAATGGAAAAGGCTACCGCGTGTGGGCCGAGCATATTGCGCCTTGGTTCGAAACGCCTGAGCCAACCGACAAATCAAAGCCACAACCCGCACAAATTACCCAACTCGCCCGCCGCGCTTGAGCGCTAAAAGCAACCCTTTCGTCTTGCTTGAGAATTCGTGTCCATCGGTTCAATAGTGGCGCGCGAGGAGATCGGGGAGGAATTTCGATGGGTGAGACGTCGCGCTATCACGAGACCTATGCAAATTGGAGCGCCGACCCGGCCAGTTTCTGGGCCAAAGTGGCGCAGGATATAGATTGGTTCACCCCGCCCAAAGAGGCCTTCAATAGCGATGCTGGCGTCTATGGGCGCTGGTTTGATGGCGCCATATGCAACACCTGCTACAATGCCGTTGACCGGCACGCCAATGGCGACCGCCCGGGGCAACCCGCGATCATTTTCGACAGTGCAATCACCGGCACCAAGCGCACAATCAGCTATGCCGAACTGAAGCAGGAAGTCGAGGCGCTGGCCGCCGTTTTGCGCGACATGGGTGTCGGCAAGGGCGACCGCGTTCTTGTGTACATGCCGATGGTGCCCGAGGCGGTGTTCACCATGCTCGCCACCGCACGCCTTGGTGCCGTACATTCCGTGGTCTTCGGTGGCTTCGCCGCCAATGAATTGGCCACCCGCATCGACGATTGCCAACCAAAAGTCATTGTGACGGCCTCCTGCGGCCTCGAGCCGAACAGGGTCGTGCAATATATGCCGCTCATCGATCAGGCGCTGGAAGAAGCCAGCGAAACCGTCTCAAGCTGCCTGGTGCTGCAACGCGAACAACATGAGGCAGCGTTGCAAGACGGGCGCGATATCGACTTTGCCACTGCCGTCGACGCACACCGGACCAGCGGCACAAAGATTGACTGCGTGCCGGTCGATGCAACCGATCCGCTTTACATTCTCTACACCTCCGGCACCACGGGCCAGCCCAAGGGTGTAGTGCGGGACAATGGCGGGCACATGGTCGCGCTGAAATGGACCATGTCCGCAATCTACGACATTGAACCGGGCGAAGTCTTCTGGGCCGCCTCGGATGTCGGCTGGGTTGTCGGCCACTCCTACATTGTTTACGGGCCGCTGCTGCACGGCGCGACGACGCTTGTCTTTGAAGGCAAACCCGTCGGAACACCCGATGCCGGAACCTTCTGGCGTGTGATCGAAGAGCATCGCGTTACGTCGCTCTTCACCGCACCCACAGCCTTTCGCGCGATCAAGAAAGAAGACCCGAAGGGCTCGCTGATTGCCAATTACGACATCTCCTCGCTTCGCAGCCTGTTCCTCGCCGGCGAACGCGCCGATCCGGACACGATCCGCTGGGCGCAGGAAAGTCTGAACGTCCCGGTCATCGACCATTGGTGGCAAACAGAAACCGGATGGGCGATCGCCGGCAACCCTGTCGGTCTCGGCATGCTCCCGGTAAAGATCGGTTCACCAACCGTCGCCATGCCCGGCTATGATCTGCAATGTCTGGACGATGAAGGCCATCCGGTGGAACCGGGCACGCTCGGCAACATCGTCGTCAAATTGCCCCTGCCGCCTTCCTGCTTACCCACCCTTTGGAACGCCGATGAGCGTTTCCGGGCCGCCTATTTGGAAGACTTTCCGGGCTACTACAAAACGTCCGACGCGGGCTTTATCGATGATGAAGGCTATCTGTTCATCATGGCGCGCACCGACGACATCATCAATGTCGCCGGCCACCGCCTGTCGACCGGCGGCATGGAAGAGGTCATTGGCACCCATCCCGACGTCGCAGAATGTGCCGTTATCGGAATCGCTGACCAGCTAAAAGGGCAATTGCCCTGCGGTTTCCTGATCCTCAATGCCGGCACCGAAAAACCCGAAGCCGAGATTGAAAAGGAAGTCGTCAAACTCGTCCGCAATGAGATCGGGCCGGTGGCCGCTTTCAAATTGGTCATGACCGTCCCGCGTCTGCCCAAGACCCGCTCGGGCAAGATCCTGCGCGGCACCATGCAGAAGATCGCCGATGGCCAGGAATACAAGATGCCAGCCACCATCGATGACCCGGCCATTCTGGATGAAATCAGCGATGTGCTTGAAGCCCGCAAGATTGGCTCCTTTGCGTAAGCGGCGAGAACGCTGACAATGAGCCTGGCCATCAACCGGGAGGTGTTTATTACCTGCGCCGTCACCGGCTCCGGTCAGACCCAGGACCGCTCGCCCCAAGTGCCGCGTTCGCCGGCACAACTCGCCGATAGCGCGATTGAGGCCGCTAAAGCCGGGGCCGCGATCGTTCATTGCCATGTCCGCGATCCGAAATCCGGTGCCCCGTCACGCGATCTGGCGTTGTACCGGGAAGTCACCGAAAGGGTTCGCGCTTCGCATATTGATGTCGTTTTGAACCTCACCGCCGGCATGGGCGGTGATCTGGTTTTCGGCCCGCCGGACAAGCCACTCCCTTTGACGCAAGGCACCGACATGATCGGCGCCGAGGAACGCCTCGCCCATATCGCGCAGTGCCGCCCGGAGCTCTGCACACTCGACTGCGGTACCATGAATTTTGCCGAGGCCGATTACGTGATGGCAAACACGCCCGGCATGCTGGAAGCCATGGGCCGTCAAATCACAGCACTGGATGTGCGCCCGGAAATCGAAGTATTTGATACCGGCCATTTATGGCTCGCCAAAAAACTGGTGGCCGATGGCATCGTGAACGATCCGGCGCTTGTCCAGTTCTGCATGGGCATACCCTGGGGCGCGCCGGACGATCTGAACACGCTGATGGCGATGGTCAACAATGTGCCGACAGGCTGGACATGGTCGGCCTTTTCCATCGGCCGAAACCAGATCCCTTTTGTGGCCGCCGCGGTCTTGGCCGGCGGCAATGTGCGTGTTGGCCTCGAAGACAATCTCTGGTTGGAAAAAGGCGTCCTGGCCACCAATGCGCAATTGGTCGAAAAAGCCGTGACCCTCATCGAGGCCATGGGCGCCCGCGTGATCGGACCGGACGAGGTACGGGCCAAACTTGCCCTGACTAAGCGCAGTCTGTTATGAGCGATGGACCGCGCAGCGCAGCAATCATCGGCGGCGGTGTGATCGGCAGCGGCTGGGCAGCCCGCTTTCTTCTCCATGGCTGGAATGTGCGCTTTTATGATCCCAACCCACAGATTGCGGACCGGCTCAATCAGGCCATCGATCGGGCGCGCGATGCCTTGTCAGACCTTTATGATGGCGACCTACCACAACCGGGGTCGCTGACACTGTGTGCCAGCCTGCCGGAGGCGGTTGGCGGGGCGGATTGGATCCAGGAAAGTACGCCCGAGCGCCTTGAATTGAAGAAAAACGTCCTGGCGCAAATCGAAGCATCGGCCCCTGACAGCGCGATCATCGGATCGTCCACATCCGGTTTCCGGCCCAGCCAATTGCAGGAAGGCGCAACACATGCCGACCGAATCATTGTCGCCCATCCGTTCAACCCGGTTTACCTGATCCCGCTGGTTGAACTGGTCGGCGGGCCGGACATCATCGAAAAGGCAAACCCCATCCTGACAGAATTGGGCATGAAGCCGCTACATGTGCGCAAGGAAATCGATGCTCATATCGCCGATCGGTTGCTGGAAGCGGTGTGGCGTGAGGCCTTGTGGCTGGTGCATGATGACATCGCCACGACCGAGGAAATAGATGATGTCATACGCTATGGCTTTGGGCTGCGATGGGCGCAGATGGGGCTTTTCGAAACCTATCGCATCGCTGGCGGGCGCGAAGGCATGGCACAGTTTCTTGCCCAGTTTGGCCCGGCGCTAAAATGGCCCTGGACGAAGCTGATGGATGTGCCGGACCTCGATGACGCGCTGGTTGAAAAGATTGCCAGCCAATCGGACGCACAATCCGGCCATCATTCAATTGAAGAACTCGAAAACATCCGCGACCGCAATCTGGTGGCGATCATGAAAGCCCTGGCAACCCATGATCATGGGGCAGGCGCGCTCCTGAACCAGCGCAACAAGAGGTGATCACCAGCGCTTGCATCCCACAACCGCCTCTGATTTGTTGCAGCGCACAGATCGGGACTGACACATGCGATTTTTGCCGGCATTTTTCAAACGCGTGATCAAGCGCGGCCAGCTGACACTGCACGCACCGGACGGGTTTCGCGAAAGCTATGGCGACCCTGACGAAGGGCCGAGCGTTGAAATCGAAATCACCGATCCGTCGCTTGATTGGCGCATGATGCTTAACCCGGAGCTCAAGGCGCCGGAAGCCTATATGGATGGCACGCTGAAAATTCTCACTGGCGGCGCCTATGAGTTTTTAACGCTCGTCTACATCAACAAGCCCAACCTCGACAAAACCCCCAACCAGATCTTCTTCAACAAGATCGACCGCGCGCTTCGCCGCGCCTACCAACACAACCCGATCGCCCGCGCACGAAAAAATGTCGGGCACCACTATGATCTTGGCAATGAGTTTTACCGTCTGTGGCTCGATGAGGACATGCAATATTCCTGCGGTTACTTCCCGACCGGCAAGGAGACGCTGGCCGAGGGGCAATTACTGAAAAAGCGGCACATCGCATCCAAGCTCGGCCTGCAACCGGGCCAACGGGTTCTGGATATCGGCTGCGGTTGGGGCGGCATGGCGCTTTATCTGGCGCGCACCGCCGATGTGCATGTGACCGGCGTCACCCTGTCGACCGAGCAATTGGAGATCGCCAAGCAGCGCGCCCGCGATGAAGGCCTTGAGGACAAAGTGTCCTTTCAATTGCGCGATTATCGCGATGTCACCGAAACCTATGACCGGATCGTCTCGGTCGGCATGCTTGAGCATGTCGGCGTCAACCATTTGGAGCAGTATTTCCTCAATGTGCGCGACCGCCTCGCCCCCGACGGCGTCGCGCTGATCCATACCATTTCCACCAAGGCGCCACCGGGCATAACCGGTCCTTTCATCCGCAAATACATCTTTCCCGGCGGCTATGCGCCCTGCGTTTCTGAAGCGGCCCTCGCCATCGAACGATCAGGCCTTTGGATGCTCGACTGCGAGATCTGGCGTGTCCATTACGGCCATACGCTGCGCCATTGGCGTGAAACCTGTCTGGAAAAACGCGATGAAATCATCGCCATGTATGATGAGCGCTTTTTCCGCATGTGGGAGTTCTATTTGGCCGCTAGCCAATGCGTGTTTGAGTATGGCTCATCGCATGTGGCGCAGTTCCAGCTGGGCCGAGAGCGCGATGCGATGCCGCTGACACGCGACTATATCAGCAAAGCAAACAAGGCCCTCAAGGCCGCAGGCGGCTGATCGGCGGAGGAAAACTATGGCACTCGACGGCAAAATCGGAATTGTGACAGGCGCGGCGAACGGTATCGGCTATGCGATCGCCAAACGCCTTCTCAGCGATGGCATGAAGATTGCCATTGCCGACATTGACAAGAAGGCTGGCGATCAGGCGGTCGAAGAACTTGAAGACCTCGGCGACATCCGGTTCATCGCGACCGATGTCGGCAACCGATTGGATGTGCATAATCTCGTCGCCTCCGTACGTGAGCAATTTGGCGACATCGATGTCCTCGTCAACAATGCCGGTATCGTCCACAGCGCCGATTTTCTTGACGTCGAAGAAGCCGACTTTGACCGCGTCATGCGTGTCAACATCAAAGGGGCTTTTCTCACCGGCCAGGCGGTTGCCCGTTATATGGTTGAAAAGGTGGAACAGGGCGGCCCTGCCGGTGCCATCGTCAACATCAGTTCCATCAACGGAACCGTCGCGATTGCCAACCAAGTCCCCTACAGCGTGTCCAAAGGCGGCATGAACCAATTAACAAAGGTCATGGCGCTGTCCCTGGCGCCCCACGGCATCCGGGTCAACGCGGTCGGGCCCGGATCGATCATGACGCAGATGCTGGCGGCCGTGAACGACGATAAATCTGCCAGAACCCGTATCTTGTCGCGCACACCGCTGTTGCGCATCGGCGAGCCGTCAGAAATCGCGTCAGCCGTCGCCTTCCTGGCCTCCGATGAGGCCAGCTACATGACCGGCGAGATTATCCACGCCGATGGTGGCCGACTGGCCATGAATTATGTCGTCGATGTGCCAGAAGAAGAGGAATGAGGGCTCCTGACAGAATGCTGTCAGGAGGGGTGTGCGATGGTGGGTCATCATTGATCGGGAATGAAAGGAACCCAGCATGACTGACCAACCCATGGATGTAATGCCACCGCAAGTGAACGGACTTTCCGTCTGGTTTGAAATTCCGGTATCCGACCTCGACAAGGCACAGCAATTCTACGAAGCCGTGCTGCAAACAAAAATGACCAAGACCACCGACCCGTCGACCCCCAATGAGATGGTCTGGTTCAACGATCCACAGTCACCGGTCGCTTCCGGCCATCTCTATCCAGGCAAGCCCGCGCCGGAAGGCCAAGGCAACACCATCCACATGCTCGCCACCGACCGGCTGGAAGATGTGATGGTCCGCGTCGGACCGGCCGGCGGCGAAGTGGTTTCGCCAATCATCGACATCCCGGCGGGCCGCTTCGTCTATATTGTCGATCCTGATGGCAATTCCATTGGCCTGTTCAACTGGAAGCAATAAGCCATGCGCCGCGCCGATCGCCTTTTTCAGATTGTCCAGCATCTAAGAGGCGGTCGGCTTGTCACTGCCCACCAGCTCTCGCAGCGCCTGGAAGTGTCCGAGCGCACAATCTATCGCGACATTGCCGATTTGCAGTCGACCGGCGTCCCCATCGATGGGGAGGCCGGCGTCGGCTACATCATGGGTGAAGGCTTCGACCTGCCACCCTTGATGTTTAACCGGCAGGAGATTGTCGCCCTGGTCGCCGGCGCACGCATGCTCAAGGCCGTCGGTGGCATCGACATGGCCAAAGCCGCCGATGAGGCGCTTGTGAAAATCGAAGCCGTGCTGCCGGATGAAGAGAAGGAACGGCTCAAGAAGGTCACCATTCGCGCGCCTTTCAGGTTCATCCCCGAATATGTGCGTCGCGCATTAGATCTCATTGAGGAAGCCGCCGAAAGCCGCACCGTCGTGCGTTTCGGCTACCAGGATGCGCATGGCAATCAGACTGAGCGCATGATCAACCCGCTCGGCCTGTGGTTCTGGACCAATGCCTGGACGGCAGTCGGCTGGTGCCGCATGCGCGAGGATTTCCGCATGTTTCGCGTCGACCGCATGGAGCATCTAACGAAGACCGATGAGCGGTTTCGTCTTGAAAAGGGCCGCACGATCAAAGATCTGCAGGACCGGATGATCGACCGCGGTGAAGTGCCGCCCGGCTTCGACTTTGCCGGGCAGGGATTTTAACGCGGCTTACTCTTCTTCGTCGTTCGATTTCAGCGATTTCAACTTGGCAAAGACGCTGTCCGGGTCGATTTCCGGCTCGCTCTCTTCCGGTGTCTCTGGTGCGGTATTGTCAAAATTGGCAAAGGCAGCCTCTGCCTCATCAGCCGGCGCCATGTCAGGGGTCGGCTCGCCAACCGGCAATTCCTCGGTTTGCGAGGCTGGCAGAAGCTGGTCGCCAACTTCGGGTTCAACCGGCTTCGGCATTGATTTGGCGGCCTTTTGAACCTCGAAATCCAGATCGATCTGCGTACAAAGCCCAAGCGCTACCGGGTCAATCGGCTGCAGATTCGCCGAGTTCCAGTGCGTGCGGTCACGGATTTGGGTTATCGTGTTCTTGGTCGTGCCGACAAGACGCGAGATCTGCGCATCTTTCAACTCAGGATGGTTGCGCACCAGCCACAGGATCGCATTCGGCCGGTCCTGGCGTTTGGAAACCGGCGTATAGCGCGGTCCCTTCTTCTTGGCTTGCGGCACACGAACCTTTGGCTCCAGCATGGTCAGATGATGATTGGGATCGCCTTCGGCTTTCGCGATCTCTTCGCGCGTCAACTGACCCGTGTTGATCGGATCAAGGCCCTTGATGCCTTGCGCTGATTCGCCATCCGCAATCGCTTTGACTTCAAGCGGATGAAGGCTGCAGAACTTTGCGATCTGATCGAAGGTCAGCGCTGTATTGTCCACCAGCCATACGGCAGTCGCCTTGGGCATAAGCAATTGGGCCATGGTGTCTTTTCCTCTGCACAAATAGGTTCTTATCGTCCGCGCCGGTGTCGCGGGCGTGGTGTGTAACCACTGATTTTCCGGAAGATGCTTTCGTATAACGATCCCGCGCCGCGATGGCAATGACAGAACTTACGGGGACTGTCACAGCTCTTTCAAAAAACTGTCACGCAACTGACATCGCCCAACGAAACAAGGCGGTCGTTCACCAAGGAGACGAGCCGATGACATCCACTTTACGTGCAACAGTTGCAGGCGCGGCCATTATGGCTGGCGCATCCACCGCTTTCGCCGGCGGCCATGAAGGCACCGTGTTCAAGCGGATCGCCTCCTTTCCGGTCTACAGCAACATTCCCGAAACGATGGATCAGGCGTCTGAAAGCGCCTCTGAAATCATCGCCGCAACACAAGACGGTATGAAGCTTGTCTATTCCGACAGCCCACTTGGCGGCATCGGCATCATCGACATTAGCGATCCCGCCAATCCAACTGCCGGCGGCTTTATTGCCACCGATGGCGAGCCAACATCGGTCGCCGTACAGGGCGGCCGTGCCCTCGTGGCCGTCAACACATCGGAAAGCTTTGTCGACCCGTCCGGCATGCTCAAATCCATCAATCTGCGCACCGGCGAAGTGGAGCAAGCATGCGACCTTCAGGGTCAACCTGATTCCATCGCCATTTCACCAGATGGAACGCTGGTGGCCGTCGCGATCGAAAACGAACGCGATGAAGACCTTAATGACGGCATCATCCCGCAAATGCCCGCCGGCAACGTCCTGATCTATCGTGTTTCATCCGGCGCCATCGATTGTTCATCGCGCCTTGTCGGCGATGTCACAGGCCTGGCCGATGTTGCCGGAAGCGACCCCGAACCGGAATTTGTCATATTCAACAGCGCCAATGAAGCCGCCGTTTCCCTACAGGAGAACAACCACATCGCTGTCATCAATGGCGAAACGGGCGAAATCGTATCGCACTTCAGCGCCGGCGCCGTGGACCTTGATAATGTCGATACCGAGGAAGAAGGCGCGCTGACCTTTGACGGTAGCCTGCAAGGCGTCGTGCGCGAGCCTGACGCGATCAAATGGCTCGGCAATGACCGCATCGTCGCCGCCAATGAAGGCGATTATGAAGGCGGCTCACGCGGCTTCACCATCTTCTCCAAGGAGGGCGAGGTTCTGTTCGAAAGCGGCCTGGCCTTTGAATACCAAGTAACCATGGCCGGCCATTATCCGGAAGAACGCTCCGGCAATAAGGGCGTCGAACCGGAGGGCATGGAGGTCGCCACCTTTGGCGACGACACCTATATCTTCCTTCTGTCAGAACGCGGCTCGGTGATCGGCGTTTACAAGGATGTCGAGGGCGCAGACCCCGAATTTGTCCAATTGCTGCCAACAGCGCTTGGACCGGAAGGCGCGGTCGCCATTCCTGAGCGCGGGCTGCTGGCTGTCGCCAACGAAGTTGACCTGATCGAGGATGGCGGTGTGCGCTCACACGTCACGATTTACCAACTGGGCGAAGGCCCGGCGGACTATCCCCATATCGTTTCACGCATGGATGGTGATCGTCCGATCGGCTGGGGCGCGCTCTCAGGTTTGGTCGCTGACCCGGATCAAGCCGGCATCATGTATGCCGTCAACGACTCTTTTTATGGCGCGCAACCGTCTATCTTCACGATCGATGCCAATCAGACACCGGCGCAAATCACCGCCGTGACACGCGTCACCCGTGATGGCGCAGCGGTCCCGCTGACCGACCAGGAAGGCATCACGACCGATGGCGACGGCGGCTTCTGGATCGCCAATGAGGGTCGCGCCGATCGTGGTATTGTGCACCGCCTGCTGCATGTGAACGCCGAAGGCGAAGTCCAGCGTGAAGTCGCCTTCCCCGGCCAATTGCTGATGGTGCAGGAGCGCTTTGCCTCCGAGGGCGTTACGCGCATCGGCAACACGCTGTGGATCGCGATCCAGCGCGAATGGAAGGATGACCCGGAAGGTAAGGTTAAACTGGTGTCCTACAACATCGACAGTGGCGAATGGGGCCAGGTGCATTATCCGCTCGAGCCGAAAGGGGCCGGATGGGTCGGCCTGTCAGAAATTGTGGCCCATGGTGACGATGTCTACATCGTCGAACGCGACAATCAGATCGGCGAAGCTGCTGTCCTGAAAAAGATCTTCCGTGTCGCGCTTTCCGAATTGAACTCGGTTGGTTTGGGTGAAACGCCGCCGACCGTCGTTAAGGAAGAGGTTCTGGATCTCATCCCGACCATGCAGTCCTTCAATGGTTACGTCCTCGACAAGGTTGAGGGCCTGGCGGTCGATGCCAACGGCGATTTCTTTGCCGTAACCGACAATGACGGTGTCGACGATGCCAATGGCGAAACACAATTCCTTCGCCTCGGACAGCTCGCACAATAAGCTTTTTATGAGTGATTGCTCAAAAACCTCCCATATTCCGGTATGGGGGGTTTTGCTTTAGGGATCATGGCATGTCAGGCGGCAAGATCATTTTTCTGCACGGTGCCTCGTCTAGCGGCAAGTCGCACCTTGCCACCGCCCTGCAGGACCAACTGCCGGAACCTTTCTGGCACATATCCATCGACAAACTGCGCGATCACGGGGTCTTGCCGACGGCGCGCTTCACGAACGGCGATTTTGATTGGCGCGCCCATCGCGACGCATTTTTTGAGGGTTACCACCAATCCTTGGTCGCCTATGCGCGCGCGGGCAACAATCTGATCATTGAGCACATCATCGAAAAACCGGCATGGCGGCCTGAATTGGCACAATTGTTTGCACCCTTTGATTTTTTCTTTGTCAAAGTCGATTGTCCGTTGGACGTGCTGATCGCGCGTGAAAAGGCGCGCGGCGACCGGCCTGCCGGTAGCGCTGAGCAGGATTTCCGCGCACTGCATCACGGCCTTGTCTACGATCTGGACGTCGATGGCACCGCCGATACGGGCACGACGGTCGCCACGATCATGGATGCCTGGCAAAACAGGACCGGCCAGTCCCGCTTCTTCGCAAACGGTACGCGCTAGCGCACGGCCAACACGATCTTGCCGATATGGTCACCACTCTCCATGCGTTCATGGGCAAGGCTGGCTTCGGCGAGCGCAAATTCGCTGTCGAAGACAACGCGCATCTGGCCATCTTCGACAAATGGCCAGACATTCTCCGCGACCGCCTGCGCCAAATCCGCCTTAAAGCGGTCATCACGCGCCCGCAACGTCGATCCCGTATGGGTCAGCCGTTTGGTCATCAGATGGACGAAATTGGCTTCCGTTCGCGCCCCGCCAAGAAATGCGATTTGAACAATCGTGCCATCCATGGCTGCCGCCTTGTAATTGGCCGTCACATAGTCTCCACCAACCATGTCCAAAATGACATCAGCCCCATACCCATCCGTGATCTCTTTGACCACGGCAACGAAATCCTCGTCGCGATAATTGATGGCTGCATCAGCGCCAAGCGTCAGGCAGGCATTGCATTTTTCCTGCGAACCGGCGGTGACAATGATATGCGCGCCACGCGCTTTTGCCAATTGAAGCGCCGTGGTCCCGATACCGGAAGCACCGCCATGAATGAGCACCCAGTCGCCTTCCCGCAAGCCGCCGCGCTGAAACAGATTGTGCCATACGGTAAAGGTCGTTTCCGGCAGGCAGGCCGCATCGCGCAGCGATGTCCCTTTGGGAACCGGCAATGTGTGGTCTGCACGAACAGGACAATATTCGGCATAGCCACCACCGGGCACCAGCGCGCAAACCGTTTCACCCAACCGGTTTTGGTCAGCCCCAGCGCCAACAGCAACAATCTTGCCGGATACCTCAAGCCCCGGCAGCGGGGACGCATTCTTGGGCGGCGGATAGGCGCCGGTGCGCTGCAAAATATCGGGCCGATTGACGCCGGCAAAAGCAACCTCGATCAGGACTTCCGCATCTTTGGGCACCGGAATGTCGTGTTCCCCAAGAACCAGAACCTCCGGCCCGCCAGGCTCAGCGATTGAAATCGCGCGCATCTTCTTTGCATTCATGGGCATGGATATGGCACCTACATCAGTTCACAGCAATCAACCGGCACGGAGATAGGCCATGTTCCTTGATGAAAATGAACCGACCAAAAAGGCCGAATACACGCTGGGCGCCAAGCTTGATGATTATTCGGTCAACGATCTGGAAGAGCTGAAAGACCGCCTTGAACAGGAGATCCAGCGGGTGGAGGAAGATATGGGCAAGAAACAGGCTTCGCGCGATGCGGCAGCGTCCATCTTTAAAAGCTGAACAATTTCTTAAGATGTTAACGTGCTGTTAAGCTTATCACGCTATTACCCTTAATTATCGGTTTTTACCGATGTCTGAGAAGTTTCTCGCTTTGATGACTCCCTGTTTTGACTCTGAGCCGCGCACGCGGCTCTTTTTTTATCCACCGTTCCCCAATTCTTATCCACCGATACCCGTTAACCGTCTGTTAAGGATGCTCTTGCGCAAAAATGTGCGAAACGGCATGTTCTCGCCTAGAGCCCTTTGGGACGCCGCTAAGGCGCGGTAATCCCGATGCGTTAGTAAGGTAGTCGAGTTCATGGCGTACGCTGAAAAGTCCAACACCATTAGTCTGTCCAAGCACCGGGCCACATCGCACGGGTTCCAGCGCTTGTATGCCGAGGGCATGGAGTTGGTCGAACAAACAGCGACCTATCTTGATGGCGAGGGCCGCGAACGCGCCAAATCCTTAAGCCGCGAAAACGCGACCTTTTACGCCGCTGAGTCCATGCGCCTGACCACGCGCCTCATGCAGGTTGCCTCATGGCTGTTGCTGCAACGCGCCTTGAACAATGGCGAAATGTCACTCGAGCAAGTTTTGGCCGAAAAGACCAAGGTTCGTTTCGAGAATAAGACAGTTGACCTTGATACCGAAAATTGGGCGGCACTGCCCCTCGAATTCACCGATTTGGTGCGGCGTTCCCTGCGCCTGCAGGATCAGATCAGGCAAATGGACCAGGAATTGTTCGGCACAGCCGACACGGTGAAAACAAACGCCGCAAACCAAAACCCGGTCGGATCGCAGATCAGGCTCCTGAACACTGCCTTTGGCGGCTAAACTAAAGCGCGCAACAAAAAACCCGGCGCATAGGCCGGGCTTTCCAAACCGAAAATGGCTTGCCTGTTACATGCCCAGGCCGCCGAATTTGTCCTTGAACTTCGACACGCGTCCGCCGCGGTCAAGCAGGGTCTGGTTGCCGCCGGTCCATGCCGGATGCGATGTTGGATCAATCTCCAAATTCATCCGGTCGCCTTCAGCACCCCAGGTCGAATAGGTTTCGTACTCAGTGCCGTCGGTCATGACGACAGTGATCTTGTGATAGTCGGGGTGGATGCCCTCTTTCATCGCCTTTGTCCTTTTCTTGCCAGTCGGGAACAAATTCATGCCCACTTCGACCAAATCATAAAGCCGCAGTCGCCAGACCACGGCTTTGCTTTTCTGGGCCGAGGCTATACACCCCGCCAAGCGGTCGCACAAGAGCGCATGAGGATGGAATTTTGAAAACCCGATGAGCGGCGATAGATCACAAATGAGCGCCATTGGTCAGGCGACCGAGCGTGAGAAAAGCGCCAGCTTGCGCCCACTTTGGCGCCTTATCCCCTATGTGATGCGCTACAAGGCTTATCTTTCCGCCGCGCTCTTCTTTCTACTTGCTGCCGCTGCCGCCACGTTAGCCTTGCCAACCGCAGTGCGCCGCATGATCGATTTCGGTTTCGGCGCCAATGATGCGACACTGATCAACCAGTATTTCTCGTTCCTGATCGTGCTCGCGCTCCTCCTCGCGGTGGCCAGCGCCCTGCGTTATTTCTTCGTGATTACCATCGGTGAGCTGATCGTCGCTGATGTGCGCCGTGATGTGTTCGCCCATGTCATGACCTTGTCGTCGGGCTTTTACGACAGCGCGCAGTCCGGCGAAATCGTCTCGCGCCTAACCGCCGACACAACCCAGATCAAATCGACATTCGGTGCCACCGCATCGATGGCCTTGCGCAATCTTATTCTAGGCATTGGCGCGGTCGGGATGATGATCGTCACGAGCCCGTCTCTTTCGGCGATCGTGATTGGCGCCATTCCGTTGATCGTTCTGCCGCTGATCTTTTTCGGGCGCCGTGTTCGCGCCCGCTCGCGCATCGCACAGGATTCACTGGCAGACGCGTCCGCATTCTCCACCGAGGCAGTCGGCGCCGTGCGCACCTATCAGGAATTCACCAATGAGCACCTGGCCGCGGAACGCTATGACGGCGCCGTGACGACAGCATTCCGGGCCGCTCGCGGCTCAATCGCGACGCGTTCGGCCTTGACGGCCGTCGCCATCTTCATGGTGTTCGCCTCTATCGTCGCGGTTCTGTGGATCGGCGCCAGATCGGTGCTTGATGGCACCATGAGCGCGGGAACGCTAAGCCAATTCGTCATTTATGCTGTTATGGCAGCGAGCTCTTTGGCGACGCTTTCAGAGGTTTGGGGAGAGGTTCAATTGGCCGCTGGCGCCGCCGAACGCCTGTCAGAATTGCTCGATGAAGTGCCCGAGGTGCAAGATGGCACGGGAAGCGCCGCGCCAGACGGCGGCAAGATCGGCAATATTGACTTTGAAAGCGTCACTTTCGCCTATCCGACACGGACAGAAACCGCTGCCCTGCGCGACTTCTCCCTGTCGGTGCGCAACGGGGAAACGGTTGCCATTGTCGGTGCGTCCGGCGCTGGCAAAAGTACGATCGTCGCGCTGCTACTACGCCAATATGATCCCGATCAGGGCCGCATCACCATGGGCGGCGTCGATATAAGCGATTTCACGCTGTACGATTTGCGCCAACAGATGGCGATTGTTCCGCAGGACCCGATCATCTTGTCCGGCACAGTTTATGACAACATCGCTTTCGCCCGGCAAAACGCGACTGTTGCCGAAGTCGAGGCCGCAGCAGCGGCGGCCCAGGCGCATCAATTCATCACAGGCTTGCCCAAAGGGTACCAAACGCAGGTCGGTGAACGCGGCATCACCCTGTCCGGGGGGCAGCGTCAGCGTATCGCCATCGCCCGCGCCATCCTGCGCGATGCGCCGATCCTGCTGCTTGATGAAGCCACCTCGGCGCTGGATGCCCAGAGTGAGGCGCTGGTCCAGAAAGCGGTCAACACCGTGATGAGGGGTAAGACCACCCTTGTTATCGCACACCGGCTAGCGACGATCCGCAAGGCCGATCGCATTATCGTTATGGACAATGGCGCGGTCGGTGAAGAGGGCACGCACGAGAGCCTGTCGAAGAAGAAAGGCGGCATCTATGCGCGCCTCGCCGCATTGCAATTCAGCGACTTCAACAATCTGGAAGCGATCGGTTAGCCGTTACCGCTCGGTCAGTTTCAACTCGATACGCCGGTTGCGCGCCCGCGCCTCGTCACTGTCTTCATCGACCAGCGGCTGAAATTCACCGAAACCGGCCGCAACCAGCCGCACCGCTGGCACGCCTTGGTCAACAAGAAACTTGACGACGGAAGTCGCGCGCGCAGTCGACAATTCCCAATTATCGGCAAACCGGCCCTGGCCCGAAAGCGGCACATTGTCGGTATGTCCGTCGACCCGCAGAACCCAGCTAATGTCGTCAGGAATTTCCCGCCCCAGTTCAATCAATGCGTTCGCGAGCTTCGCCATCTCTTCCGCCCCGGCCGGGTTGAGCTCAGCCGCACCCGACGAGAACAGAACTTCGGATTGGAAGACAAACCGGTCACCAACGATGCGTATATTCTCCCGGTCACT
>JBCCRB010000003.1:0-23501 GCA_039208465.1 Pseudomonadota bacterium | reverse complement strand
TGATGGTGATGATCATGATGTCCATGGCTATGACCATGATCATGGTCGTGCGTATGGTCATGGCTGTGTGAATGGACGGGTGTCCACGGCAGCCCATGTTCCTTGCAGAAGGCCTCATCGCGGCACGAAGCATCGCAATCGCCATTGCACGGACAATTCTCAGGCGCCCCGCCAACCCCCTCAACATGGTGGTGATGGCTTTGCTGCGCCAAACCAACTTCCGCCTCAAAGCCAAGCACCTGATCACGGTACTTGCACATTTGGCAGTTCATATTGTTGGAGCCTTCAAGAATTTCCCGAACCCGCTCCACCATCGTGTCGATCACCAGCTCATGGTCGTTCAGATAGCCGGCCGTGATGAACTCAACATCGGGATGCGCCTCAGCCACCTCTTGCGTGTGCGTATAGATCCGCTTCACCAAAACACCGGTGAACAGGAAGTACGGAAAAACGATAATCCGGCGGTAGCCGAGCTTGGCCACATGCTCCAGCGCCGGTTTGACGAGCGGAAAGGTGACGCCGGAATAGGCCGTCTCGCCCCAACCGAAGCCCATGCCTTCCCAGAGCATGCGCATGACTTTCGACACGTTGGAATTGGCATCTGGATCGGATGATCCGCGACCCACAACAACCAGCATCGTATCATGCAGGCTTTCGCCTTCCTGCCAGCCTTGCGCCTTCAGGGCCTCTTCTATGCGCGCGGCCGCCGCACGGATCATCCGCAAATCAATGCCCAATTCGCGGCCATAATCGATCGTCACATCACGATTCATCGCCTGATAGGCATTAAGCACGGACGGAATGTCATTCTTGGCATGGCCAGCGGCAAACAGCATGCCCGGCACCGCCAGAATATGATTGGCGCCTTTCTCTTTAAGCGCGTCCAGCCCCTTGTGCAGAACCGGATTGGCAAACTCCAGATAGCCATAATCCACCGGCACCTGCGGAAAGCGCTCGCGCAGCCTTTCGGCAAGCTTGGCGAATTGATCGACGGCGTTCTTGTTACGGCTGCCATGGCCGCAAATCATCACGCCATAGCGCTTACCTTCAGGCGCGGCATCAAACATGACGGGCCTCAGCGCCGGGCGCGGTGACGCACAAAGGCGCCGAGCACGATCAGAAGGGCCAGAACCGCCGCGCCCACGGTGAGCCAGTGGTTGTGCCCACCGGCTTCAGCCAGATGGCCTGGATGCGCCAATGCCGGCGCGGCTGTCAGGGAAATAATGGCTGCGAAAAATGTCAGGCGTGTCATGGTCACTCCGATCAAAAAAACAGTTTTCCGGAGGACCGGCAAATGCGCCGATTGAACCTCGACAGTCACGGATGTGCCCCTCCTTCAAGGTCAGCGCCACCGCAAGCCGTTCTGGCCGCTCTGGTTTGGGCGGCCCTGCCGGACTGCCTGATCTACGGACTGCACTGCGTCACGTCAATCACGCCTTCATCGAACTACACGTCTAATCGCGCGGTGCGCTGCCACCTTTCAAGTCAAAGCCCAGCATATCGGCAGTTTTGCCGAGCAGGACCAATTCACGCGAATCTAAATTGTCGTCGCTTTCAGCGATTTGGATCATGTGATCGAGCAATTCGCGGCGACGGTCGACCGGCAATTCCTGGAAGATTTCCGCGGTCTGTTCCGCCGACATCTCATAGCTGAAGTCCTCGAGATATTTGTAAACGGCGGTCATCGCCTCGGGACGGAGGCCAAATGCGGTGCGGCAAATGCTCTTGAACATGAACAATTCTTCATCGCGCACCTCGCCATCAGCGAGAATCATCCGGAATAAAAGCAACAACTCCGCCGTCAGCGCCGGGTCATTGGCAACCAGGCGTACGGTTTTGTCTTCTTCCAGCAATGTTCTGAAATTATCCAAAAGTCCGGCCACAGTGAGGTCTCCCGTATAAGCTAGTGGCAAGGGCCAATTGCGCCCATTGAACCTTCGTGTTCAAACGAAAGTCATGCTTGAAGATGCTACATTGCTGCTGGCCATTCTCGCAACCGCTGCCTTCGTCGCCGGTTTCGTCGATTCCATTGCCGGCGGCGGCGGGTTGATAACGGTTCCGGTACTCGTGCTCGCCGGCTTGTCACCGGTCGAGGCGCTGGGCACCAACAAGTTGCAGGGCCTGTTTGGCGCTGGCACCGCAGCTTGGAATTACGGCCGCAAGGGCCATGTAAACCTTGCGTCGCAATGGCCGTCTGCCCTTTTGGCCGGCGGCGCCTCGGTTCTCGGCGCAGCGCTTGCCACGATCGTACCCGCCGATTGGTTCCGTGCGGTCCTACCTTACTTGCTGGTTGCTATCGCGCTTTATTTCTGGCTGCGGCCCGGCCTTGATGATGTGGACAAAACCGCGCGCCTGTCACCTCTGCTTTTCGCAGCCCTCATCGTCCCTTTGATTGGCTTTTACGATGGGTTGTTCGGGCCCGGCACAGGCTCATTCTTTATGCTCGGCTTTGTAGCGCTTGCCGGCTATGGCGTATTGAAGGCGACAGCCCATACAAAACTGTTGAACTTTGCCTCCAATGTCGGTGGATTCATCCTGTTTGCCTATGCCGGTGCCATCGCCTGGAAGTTCGGCCTCGTGATGGGCGTGGCGCAGATCTTGGGCGCGCAGGTTGGCTCGGCCGTCGCGATGAAAAACGGCGCGCGGGTTATCAAGCCGCTCCTAGTCATCGTGTGCACCCTTTTGGCCTTGCGCCTTTGGTGGTCAGGCTAAGCCAGCCCGTTAGAATGCCTCACCATTCAACGCCGATTTGCGCCTTCACGCCCGATCGGAACGGATGCTTGATCAGCTCCATCTCGGTGACCAGGTCGGCCTGTTCAATCAAATCGTCATGCGCATTGCGCCCGGTGAGCACGACATGCGTCATCTCGGGCTTGTCGGCCTTCAAGAAGGCAAGCACCTCTTCAATGGCGACATAGCCATAGCGGATCGCGATATTGATCTCATCGAGCAGCACCATGTGATTGGCAGGATCGCGGATCAGCTCCTTTGCCTTCACCCAGGCGGCCTGTGCCATTTCAATGTCGCGCTCCTTGTCCTGGGTTTCCCAGGTAAAACCCTCGCCCATCGTGTGGAACGCGCAGATATCGGAAAAGCGGTCCAGAATCATATCGCGTTCACCGGTCGACATGCCGCCCTTGATAAACTGCACAACGGCGCATTGCCGCCCATGCGCGATATGCCGGAAAATCATGCCAAAAGCGGCCGTTGATTTGCCCTTGCCCTTGCCGGTGTGAACAATGATCAGCCCCTTCTCATCGGTTTTGCTGGCCATGATCTTGTCACGCGCCACCTTCTTTTTGGCCATCTTCGCATTGTGCTTGGCGACATCATCCGGTGTCTCGCTCATCTCATCATTCCTTCCGAATCAAACCGCGCTGAATTGCTTTTGGGCGTCCATAACTGCCGGTCAATAGCTTCCTTCATCCGAGCCGCGATCTCATGCAACGCATCGGGATTTTTCGCTTCGATAAACGCGCGCACGGCATCATCGAGCAAATAGGCTTGATAGACCGCTTCAAAATGATGGTCACGCACCGCACCTGTCGTGGCCGCAAAGGCAAACAGATAATCCACCGTCGCGGCGATCTCGAAGGCGCCCTTATAGCCGTGCCGCATCACCCCATTGATCCATTTCGGGTTGACGGCACGCGCGCGCACCACACGGCCGATCTCATCTTCGAGCGTGCGAATAATGGGGCGCTCCGGCCGAGAATGATCATTGTGATAATTGGCGGGCATGCGCCCCCGTGCCTTTTCAACCGCTGCGGTCATACCCCCTTCAAATTGGTAGTAATCATCGGAATCAAGCAGATCATGCTCGCGATTGTCCTGGTTCTGGATCACGGCTTCGACCGTCTCCAACCGACCGGCAAAGGCATCGCGCGCACCAACACCCTCTTCCTTGGCCCCATAGGCATAGGAACCCCAGACCATGAATGCCTCGGCCAAATCGGCCTTATCCTGCCACCCGCCCTCATCAATCAGCGCTTGCAGACCGGCGCCATAAGCACCCGGCTTCGACCCAAAAACACGGAAGCCGGACTGCCGCGCCGCCTCATCCTCCGACAAACCACCCTTTTCCAACAGGGCACGCTCTTGCCGCATCCGCTCACCGATCGGATTGTCATCGGCATCTTCATCCAGCGCACCGATCGCCCGCACCGCCCGATCGAAAAGCGCAATCTGGTCAGGAAAAGCGTCGCGGAAAAAGCCGGAGATCCTCAGCGTGACATCGACACGCGGCCTGCCCAATTGCGCAACCGGTAAGATCTCAAAACCCGTCACACGCCGCGACGCCCCATCCCAAACCGGCTTGGCGCCAATCAACGCCATGGCTTGGGCAATGTCATCACCGCCGGTACGCATATTGGCCGTCCCCCAGGCTGTTAGCGCAAAGGAGGTCGGCCAATCGCCATGGTCCTGAACATAGCGGGTCACCAGCAATTGTGCCGACCGCCAGCCCAGATCCCAGGCCGTCTCTGTCGGTACGGCTCGGCTGTCGACCGAATAGAAATTGCGCCCCGTCGGCAACACATCGGCCCGCCCACGTGTTGGCGCGCCCGACGGACCGGGCGCCACAAACCGTCCTGACAGCGCCGTTAGAACACCCTCAATTTCCGCAGGACCGCAGGCTGCCAGGGACGGCCGAAAGCGCGTCTCAATCTGATCAAGCGCCTTGCCTACGTTGGACCATGTTTCATCGCACGGGACTTGTCCTGCAACCAACTGCTCAGCCAACAACTCCAAGCGTTCTACCGTGTCGCCCTCGCTCCGCCACGGATCATCGCTGATGAACTTAAGGACATCCGGGCGCGGCCCGTCCCAAGCCAGCGCCATCTCGGGCGCCAACGGGTCGAATTTCTCCACTTCCAGCCCCAGCACGTCTTTGGCGATTGCGCGGTGCAAGCTGATTGTTTCCGCGCCAGGCACGCGCGCTAAGGCGACCAGCAGATCGGTCAAAAGACGACCTTCGGGCGTCACGCCGAAGACATGCAGGCCGTCGCGAATTTGCATCTCCTTTAGGTCACACAGATACGCATCAAGCTTTTCCAGCGCTGCATCATTATCGTCACCTTCGTTGATCCCGGCATCCTGATCGAGACCAATATCGCTGACGAGTTCGAGGATCCGGGATCGCAGCAAATTGACCCGGCGCGGATCATTCCCGCTCGCCTCGTAATATTCATCCACCAAAGCCTCTAAGTCCTTGAGCGGACCGTAGGATTCCGCACGCGTCAGCGGCGGTGTCAGATGATCGACAACCACCGCGCTGGTGCGGCGCTTGGCTTGCGTTCCCTCGCCAGGATCATTGACGATAAACGGATAGATGTTGGGCAACGCACCGAGCAAAGCCTCCGGATAACACTGGTCCGACAGGGCTAGCGCCTTACCCGGCAACCATTCCAGATTACCGTGCTTGCCCATATGAACCACCGCATCACTGGCCTGGCGCAAATAGCCATAAAACGCGATATAGCCGTGCGGCGGCACAAGATCCGGCGAATGATAACTCTCCTTCGGATCGATATTGTACCCGCGTGCGGGTTGCACGCCGACCAACACATTGCCGAACCCGGCAAGCGAGAGCGCAAACTGCCCGTCAACACAGTTCGGATCATCGCCGGGATCGCCCCAACGCGCGGTCACCTCGGCGCCCAGTTTGGCAGGCAATTCAGCAAAAAAGGATCGATAGGCTGCCAGCGATAATGTCTCCCGGATTTCCCGGCCATCTACGGCGGCGTTTGTCGGGCCGGCCTTTAAATGCGCTATCAGGGCGTCGCCATCGGACGGCGCGTCACCCACATCATAGCCGGCCGCCGCCAAGGCCTTCACCACCTCCATCGCACCAGCCGGCGTGTCGAGGCCCACGCCATTGGCAAGGCGGCCATCTCGATTGGGATAATTGGCCAGCACCAGCGCGACTTTCTTGTCGGCATTTTCAAGACCGCGCAGCTTGATCCAACGGGCCGCTTTATCAGCGACAGCGTCAATTCTGTCAGCAACAGGTTTGTGCGTCGTGATCGTGCATTGCACCGCTTGATCATAAGCGCCGGGCGATTTGAAAGAGATGGCGCCGGCGAGCACCCGTCCATCGATCTCGGGCAGCGCGACATTCATGGCCAGATCGCGGGCATTGAGGCCCTGTGCGCTGTCGCGCCAGCTTTCCGCCGATAGCGACGCCAAAACCGCCTGCAAAACCGGCGCGCCATTTTTTTCCAATACCGTCGGCTCATGCAGCGATCCGGGTTTGGAAACCGCAAACCCCGTCAGATTGATAACAACGCCCGGCGCATGATCGTCAAAAATCTTAGCGACCGCGGTCTGACAAAACGCATCCTTCAAACTCGTCACATAGATTGGCAACGCGCGAATACCGCGCGCATGCAGCGCTTCGAAGAGGGCCGTCACCGGCGCCGTTTGCCCCGACTGCATCAGCGCACGATAAAAGATGATCGCCGCTTTTGGCGCGTTGTCCGGCAACGGCGCGTCAACGTCCATCAGGCCAGCGCGCATCAGCGGACGCGGCACGGCGGCAATCGGCTGACCCGCAATAATCTCGCCACAGGCGGCCAAAAGCCCGCTGGCATTGTCCGCGCCGCCTTCCCGTAACAAGGCCCATAAGGTTGACCAGTGCTGCGGGTCGACCGTCGAGAAGCGCAACAGATCCTCGTCGGGCTTGTCATCGCCCGGTAGAAGCGCGAGCGCAAATCCGTGCTTATCGGCGGATGCGCGCAGGGCTTCGGCAAAATATTGCCAATAGGACAGCCCGCCCAGCAGCCGCGCGACAACAATCTTCGCAAATCGCCCGGTTTGCTCCACCCACAAATCGACCGACATTGGGTGTTTCAAGAGCATCAGATTGGCAAGCCGCAGATCCTGATCCCCGCGTACACTGGCCAGCAATGCCAATTCGGTGTCGGCAGCGCTTAAGAAGCAGAGCGGCGCTGGCGTTTGGCCAAGATCAATCGCCTCTCCCTCGGCATCATCAATCGACCCTTTTTGCGCAAGCAGCAGATGCACCGCGTCACACGGCGCCTTTCACGTCAGCGTCAATCGCATCGCGATCAAGCCCATGCACGCCAATCATCACAAGGCGGGTGCCACGTTGCTCTTCGGCCTGCCAGGGCCGGTCATAATAGCTGTCGATACGGCTGCCGACCGCCTGTACGACCAGACGCATGGGCTTACCCGGCACATCAATGAACCCTTTGCAGCGCAAGACATCATGATCGGTCAGCGTGGCGCGCAACCTCTCGATAAAGCCATCAACATCGCTCACCGATCCGGCCGATACGACGAAACTCTCAAAATCATCATGATGGTGATCATGGTGATGGTGATGATCATCATCGTCATCATGGTCGTGATGATGTTCATGGTGTAATTCATGATGCGACTTGCGCTTGGCGATCTCATTTTCAGTGGCCGCATCCAGACCGAGCAACACATCGACCGGTAGGACACCATGGCTCGCCGACACGATTTGGAGCGGACGATCCACCTCCCCGCTCACTTGCGCCTTGACCGATGACAGCGCCGCGGCATCCACCAGGTCAGTTTTGTTCAAGACAATCATGTCAGCCGCGCGGATCTGATCTTCGAAAAGCTCCTCAAGCGGGCTCTCATGATCAAGCTCATCATCGGCACGGCGCTGTGCGTCCAACGCATCGTGATCATGCGCAAAACGCCCCTGCGAAACGGCGGCGGCATCGATCACCGTCACCACACCATCAACCGTCACCTGCGTTTTGATTTCCGGCCAGTTAAACGCTGCAACAAGCGGCTGCGGTAGCGCCAGGCCGGACGTCTCAATAATGATGTGATCCGGCCGCTGTTCACGCGCGAGCAGTGCCGTCATGGTCGGGATGAAATCATCGGCCACCGTGCAGCAGATGCAGCCATTGGTCAGTTCGACGATATCGTCTTCGGCGCAGCTTTCGATCCCGCAGCCCTTCAACACCTCGCCATCGACACCAAGGTCGCCGAACTCATTGATAATCAGCGCAATTTTCCGCCCATCGGCGTTTTGCAACAGATTACGAATCATCGTCGTCTTGCCAGCACCGAGGAACCCCGTGATGACCGTTGTCGGTATTTTTGCAGTCGTCAGCATATTTTTCTCTACCCCTTCAATTTCATCGGCAAACCTGCTGTTACAAAATGCACCTGATCGGCCATTGCCGCGATATCCTGATGCAAGAGCCCGGCATGATCACGAAAATCGCGCGCCATCTTGTTGTCCGGCACGATCCCCAAACCGACTTCATTCGATACGAGAACAATCAGCCCTTCCGCCTTGCGCAAAGCGGCAACAAGTGACGCAAAACGGTCAGCCATGACCGCTTCCGCCAGCATCAGATTGGTGACCCACAGCGTCAGGCAATCGACAAGCAACGCCCGGCCCTGGATCGCCTCGGTTGCAATTACCGCTTCAAGATCGTTCGGCTCTTCAACAGTCTGCCAGCGCATGTCGCGGCGCGCTCGGTGCGTATCGACCCGCGCGCGCATCTCCTCATCCCAAACCTGGGCAGTGGCGACATAGACCGGATGCAGGCCGCTATCGATGATTATCTGTTCGGCAAAAACCGACTTGCCCGACCGTGCTCCACCCAGCACAAATGCGACCCCCGAGGTCATTTTCTTGCTCATGCCGCACCCCTGACCTGACTATGATGGCGGGCGACTTCCAAAAGACCGTCCAAGTCAAGCGCATCTTCCATCGCAGATGCCAACTCGTCGAGTGCCTGCTCAACTCTGTCGATATGATCGACACCGTCGCCCGTTACGCCAAGGCGCTCCAAAAAGGCTTGCCGATACGCCCCACTGTCAAAAAGACCATGCAAATACGTGCCAAATACTTGACCTCGCTGCGATGTCGCGCCGTCGAGACGACCCGTCATATCGACCACAGGCCGTTCACAATCCGGGCCTGTCGTTTCACCCAAATGGATTTCATAGCCTGACAAAGCGTGGCCGCCATCGATGCTGACCGCCTTGGCGACGCGGACCGTTTTTTCCTGTTTCATCTTCGTGTGCACATCCAAAAGCCCCAACCCACGCGCCGTCGTTCCAGCACCTTCTATCCCGTCCGGATCGGAAACCGTTTGCCCGAGCATTTGATAACCGCCACAAAGACCAACCACAACTGCGCCATTACGCACGGCTGTTTGAATCTGCGCATCCCATTTGAGCGCCTTGAACCGCTCCAGATCGCTGATCGTCGACTTTGACCCCGGAATGATGATCGCCGCAGCATTACGCGGCCATGCATCGCCGGGTCGGACAAAAACCACATCGACGCCCGGTTCGGCAGCCAGCGGATCGAGATCATCAAAATTGGCGATGCGGTCAAGCACCGGCACCGCGATGGTCACGCCATCGCCGGCGCCATTGGCAAGGCGCTCCAACACAACGGAATCTTCCGCCGGCAACCGCGCCGCAGACGGTTGCCACGGTAGAACGCCGAAACAGCGCCAATCGGTGAACCGGTTCACCGCGGTCAAGCCGTCATCAAACAACGAAACATCGCCGCGAAACTTGTTGATCAGGTAACCGGCGATCATGTCCCGGTCAGTCTTATCCAACACTGTGTGCGTGCCAACCAGTGAGGCAATAACGCCACCACGGTCAATGTCGCCGACCAGGATGACTGGCACATTGGCAGCCGTCGCAAAGCCCATATTGGCAATGTCGCCGCGCCGCAGATTGATTTCGGCGGGAGACCCCGCCCCTTCCACCAACACAATGTCGGCTTGATCGGAAAGCGCATGAAATGACTGAAGCACCGCATCGAGCAAGGTCGCCTTCATCGCCTGATAATCCCGCCCCTTGGCGGCACCGACCACTTTTCCATGCACAACGACCTGGCTGCCGGTCTCACTTTGCGGTTTTAAAAGCACCGGGTTCATATGGATCGAGGCTGGAACACCACAGGCCAGCGCCTGCAACCATTGGGCGCGCCCAATCTCGCCGCCATCTTCGGCCACCGCTGCATTGTTGGACATGTTCTGCGGCTTGAACGGACGTACCCGCAACCCGCGGCGGGTCAGCGCACGGCAAAGCCCGGCGACAAGAACCGTCTTGCCGACATCCGAGCCTGTTCCCTGAAACATCAAAGCCTGTGCCATGGGCTCTTGCGTATCGCAGGGACCGCCCTCGGCAAAGCACTTTCGCGCTCGATATCGAAACGGCAGGCCATGGCGCCAAAAAAAATCGCGCAGACAGAAATGTCATGCGCGATTTTTGCCCGATACGCTGGCAAAATAATCTCCGGTACGCAGTACCTGATCCGGAGGCAGCCTGTTGCGGCCACGTGGCAAAACTAGGCGATCAGAGTTACCACGAGGTTATTGTTCACTTAAGCAATTCTAAACATGCGTTTTTTTTATGATCCGTCCTGACGCTGCAATTATGTGGGGAAACCAGAGGCAAACTAACGCATATCCGGCCATTGCATTTGCGGAGTGCTGGCCACATGGTGCGCTTGGGTGGGCGCTATTGTTCGATGAACGAGATTGGCATGAACAGGAAAAAACTTATCGCACTTGCGGTGTTTGCCATGGCGCTGACCGGATGCACCAGCACGTCACCACAGGTCACGACCAATTATTACTTTGTGTCGGGCACCACCAGCGCCGAACTTGACCAAGATTTACGCCGCCAAGGACCGCTTTCCGGGCACGCGATCGCCGTCGCTGCCATCAGGTTCAATCCTGTCTCGGTGATCCAGGAAGACAAAGCCGACGGATGCATCTTCAAGACCGCTAAATTTCGCGTCGAGGCCAACATCACCCTGCCGCGCTGGAAAGAGCGCAATCAGTCCACAGACCGTGATTTGCGCCGTGCATGGGACGGACTGGCACGCTACGCCAAATTGCACGAAGACACCCACGTGCTGATCGCTGAGCGCTTCGCTAAATTGCTGGGCGAAGAGTTGGAAGACATTCCACCACAGGCAGATTGTGAGCGCTTGGACCGCGTTGCAAAAGCGGTCGTTACACGAACCCGCAGTGCCCACAACAGGGCGCAAAACGCGTTCGACGCCGCCGAGCAACGCCGTCTCGCCCGCCTGTTCGCTGAAGCGCAGTAGGCGCCGTTAGGCCGACATTTTGCGCAAACGGCGATAGTTCGCGCGCACCCGCTTAGCCGCCGGCTCAATGCCGGCATCGACAATGTCCTGATAGGCGCGTGAAATAATCTGCGCATCCGGCAGATCACCAACCATGGCCCCAAGCCAGATCCGCGTCCAGGACTGCATGATCTCGGCATTCATCGACCCATAACCTTCAATAATCGCAGCCGACTTTTCGATGACCGCCCGGCGCCCTTCGGCGCTGCCGCGATAGCGCGTGAATTGCGGCGTCGCCAATTCCCACATAAGGAACGGCATCCGCAGTGAGACCACAAAAGGCGTCAACGCGATGAGATCCGCGCCCGGCGGCAATGCCCGTGCGGTGGACTTGGCTGTCAATTTCCGTGTGGACCTGCTCGCCATAAGGCTGCTCCTTTGTGCAACGCACATAACATATTGCATTGCACAATAATAGCGCCATGCGTGTAATCGGTGGAAAAACTACCCCAGCGCGAGAGCTGCCTCGTCAAATGCCTTCCGAACACGGCTGACCGCCAGGTCGATGATCTCACGGTCCCAGATCAATGGCGGCGACAGGATCATCGTATCCATCACCTGACGCATCATAATACCATTGGCGATCGCTGCATCGCGCACCGCAACTGCGCCGCTTCCGGCCGGGTCATGGCGCTCCTTTGTTTGCCGGTCGCAAACCACTTCGATCGCTGCAAGCAAACCGAATGTGCGCACCTCGCCGACAAGCGGGTGGTCCGCCAGCGCATTGGACAAGGCTTCGCCGAAATAAGCGGCGGTGTCATCACGAATGCGTTCGATCATCCCTTCGCGCTCAATGATCTCCAGGTTACGCAGCGCAACGGCACACGCCACCGGGTGACCGGAATAGGTATAGCCATGGTAAAACTCACCACCCTTTTCGGTCAGCGTTTCGGCAACGCGGTCACCGACCAGCAGTGCCGATAGCGGTTGATAGCCCGAGGTTAGGCCCTTGGCGGTGGTAATCATGTCGGCCTTAATGTCCATCGATTGAGCCGCAAACCAGGCGCCTGTGCGCCCATAGCCGGTGATCACTTCATCAAGCAGCAGCAGAATGTCATAGGTTTGGCAAATCCGCTGGATCTCAGGCCAATAGCTTTCCGGCGGAATTTTTACGCCGCCGGCCCCCTGGATCGGCTCGCCAATAAACGCAGCCACATTTTCCGGCCCCGCTTCGAGGATGGCATCTTCAACAGCTTTTGCGGCACGCAAGCCAAAGGCGTGATCGCTCTCGCCGGGCTCAGCCAAACCGAAAGCGTAGGGACACATGACATGGCGGATGTTGGGAACGGCTCCATTGAGCTGCTCATGCATCGCTGCCATCCCGCCGAGCGACGTCGCCGCGATGGTGGAGCCATGATAAGCCCATTGGCGTGAAATCACGATGTTCTTTTCAGGCTTGCCCTCCAGCACCCAAAAGTGGCGCGCAAGCCGCAAAGCCGTGTCATTGGCCTCCGATCCGGACGACCCGTAGAAAACCTGATTGATATTGTCAGGTGCAATCGCCGCCAGCTTTTCGGCCAGCAGCACCGGGGTCGGCGTCGTGCAGCGAAAGAATGAATTATAGTAGGGCAACTCGCGCATTTGCTCGGCCGCCACATCAGCAAGTTCATGGCGCCCGTACCCGATGTTGACGCACCACAGGCCGGCCATGCCATCGAGGATTTCATTGCCAAGCGCGTCATAGACAAACGGGCCATCAGCCCGCACGATCATGCGGCTACCGGCGCTGCGTAAATCCTTGTGATCAGTAAACGGGTGTAAATGATGCGCAGCATCTTTGCGCTGCAATTGCTCGTTGGTGAAGTTTTGATAGGTCATCTTCTAGCCTCTTAAATTCCGGTTTCATGAGCATGGTGAAAACCGGCGGCGAATAGCCAATGCGGGCGCAGAGGCGCAGCAGTTCAAAATGCAATGATTTTGAGGTTGGCGTGACAGACATGGCAAAAACGTTAGCGGGGCGCGTCGGCCCGCACAAGAATGTTTACCATACCAATCGTTTTTGAAATTGGCCGCTCATTTCCGAAAATGCAGCATCGGATTTCAAAATGGAGCGGCGAAGACGCCTTCACCGACCCATTGTCTCCACACCGCGAACGAACCGCGGACCGAAACAAAGGAGATGACCATGAACCGCTTTGTAATGCTGACCGGCGCCGCCCTTCTTGCCACTGCAATCGCGTCACCTGTCGCGTTTGCCGAAACCAATTCCAGAACCCAGCAAAGTGCGGTGATTGAGACGCAGGAGCTTGTCGCACCGCTTGGCGCAACCTGTACTCTGGCCCAACTGGAAACCCAGAAAGGCTGTGACATCGACACACGCGACGCTGCACCAAAATACCCCGCAGCACCGGTATTCCCTCGCTTCGGCTTCTGAGCCCATTGTCGAACTTCTGACACTGGACTAACTTGACCGGTATGGAACTGATCGACCTTGTTGAAGGTATGCTGCGTGGTGGCGCCGGCGCTTTGTGCATCGTTTTGATTGTACAAGTGCTTGCGCCGCGACCGCTCACTTGGCCTGCCATCTACGGCGCCCTGTTCTTTTTGGGCGCCGGCATCTATTCGGTTGCCGCTTTGCCAACCATGGCCGACGCGCTGGGCGTTTGGAAAATTCCGCTCAAAGCGATCGGGATCGCAAGCCCCGCTTTCTTTTGGCTTTTTGTGCGATCACTCCACGATGACAGCTATCGCTTTCATTGGGCAGATGCCGTGCCGCCGACGGTGCTGACAGGCCTTTACCTCGCATGTATTCCATTCCCGATGCTCAAAGGCATCACCATGTGGATCAATCTCGGGCTGGTCTCAATCATGATGGCGCACACGATCTACATCGTGCGTTGTTGCCTGGCCGACGATTTGGTCGCCTCGCGGCGTCATGTCTCCCAAACACTTGCCTGGTTGATCCCGTTTATCGCGCTTTCCATCATCGCAATCGAGTTCATCGAGATCGCCAACTCGACCGCCGAAGTTGGCGGCGCCCCGGTTTGGGCACGGATGGCTGCTGCGGTTTGTCTGCTACTCGTTGGCGTTATGCTGGTCACATCCCTGTCGAGCCTGCGCAAATCGCTATTACCCACAGAACCCAACGATAAACCCGCAATATCCAGCCCTGGCGCCGACAGTTTTTCTGCCGCTGACCGCATTGATCTCGGCCGTATCCGTGACCTGATGGAGGATGGCGCGTTTCTGTCGCCGGGCCTTTCAATTGGCGAATTGGCGCAGCAGTTGGCGTTGCCCGAGCACCGGTTGCGCAAGCTGATCAACGGCGCGCTCGGCTACCGCAACTTTGCCGCCTTCGTGAACGACTACCGCATTGTTGAAGCCAAACGCCGCCTCGCCCTGCCGGACTTTGTGCATACCCAGATAACCAGCCTTGCCTTCGACCTTGGCTACGGTTCGCTGGCGCCCTTCAACCGGGCATTCCGCGAGCGCGCCGGCATCAGCCCTAGCGAGTACCGTGAACAAGTCCTGGCCGGGCGCTAATTACGCTCGCAATCTATACGTCAAGCCAGTAAAACGCGCGCGCGACCGCAAACGAGGACCTGTAGCTTGAGTAAATCTGTCTTTCTGACGGGCATGAGCGGATTTATTGGCAAGGAAATTGCAATCGAACTGCTTAACCGTGGCTACGATGTGCACGGCTCAATGCGATTTGGCGAAGACGAACGCCTGCTGCGGCAATTGCTGGCAAAGGCAATGGGCTCCGATGATTTGCCGCTTACGATCCACAAATTGGAACTGACTCGTGCAAGCGGGTGGGCAAAGGCAATCAGCAACGCCTCAGTGCTGATCCATGCTGCTGCGCCCCTGAAAGCCGCTGACCCGTCGGATCCCAATTTCATGCTGAAGCCCGCCTTAGAAGGCACGAAAACAGTGCTGAACGCAGCAAAGTCGGCCGGTATTGAGAAAATGATCATGACATCGTCTGTCAACGCCATGACCGAGGGCACTCGGTTTCAGGGCAAAAAGATCTTCAACGAAGACGATTGGAGCAATGTCAATGTGCGCGGTGTCACGAATTACGCCCGCGCGAAAACCCTTTCGGAAAAGATGGCTTGGGACTTTGCAGCGCGCGATGACTGCCCGTTCAAATTGACAACACTGCTGCCCGGCTTGACCATGGGGCGCATACAAGGCGGCAAGGTTCGGGGCTCACTGGCCATCGTTAAGCGTCTGGTCAAGCAGCTGGACCCGGTACATCCAAATTTCGGCTATACCTATGTTGATGTGCGCGATGTCGCCCGACTTCATGTCGACGCTTTGGAAAACGACCGGGCGATCGGCGAGCGCATCGCGCTGGTCAATGGCTTCTTGTGGCACAGAGAAATCGCCGAGATCATAGATCGACGCTTTCCCCAACTCGAAATTACGTTCCGCCACATCCCGAGCCCGCTCGCACGCTTGGCCGCACCGATTAGGCCAAGGCTGAGAACTGTCATGCCCAACCTTGATCGCCATGCCGATGTTTCCAACGCAAAGGCGCTCTCAATTTTCGGCGGTACATTTATCCCGCTCGAAGAGACAATCGTCGATACGGTGAACTCGGTTCTCGAAATCATTCCACCAAAGCCAAAAAATGCTGCCTAAAGTCCTTGAAAAGGGACCGGCCAGGCCCAAAGTTAGCGCTACTAACATGCACTGGAGCGCCGCACCATGTCCCAAACCGTCATACTGACCGGCATCACCGGTTTCATCGCAAAGCACATTACACTTGAGCTGCTCAATCAGGGTTACACCGTGCGCGGCACGCTGCGCTCAACACGCCGCGCTGACGAAGTGCGTGATGCGGTACGACCGCTGCTGAACGATGGTATTGATCTCGACAAGCAACTAACGTTCGTCGAACTCGACCTGACAAAGGATGAGGGCTGGGAGAACGCGATGGAAGGCGGCGACGTGCTGCTCCACACCGCGTCCCCCTTCCCGATCGCCCAGCCAAAAGACGAAAACGAACTGATCCGGCCGGCGGTCGACGGAACATTGCGCGCGATGCGCAGTGCCAAGGCGGCAGGCATCAAACGGGTGGTCCTGACATCCTCGATGGCCGCTGTGATGAACCAGGCTCTGGACAATGGAAAATCGGTCTATGACCACACAGACTGGACGGACACAACGCTGGACTATGTGTCGCCCTACGACAAATCCAAGACACTCGCCGAGAAAGCCGCGTGGGACTTTGTCACCGAACAAGCTCCTGACATGCAGCTCACGACCATCAATCCTGGCCTGGTGCTTGGGCCAGCGCTGGACGAGCATTTCGGATCCTCGCTGCAAATCGTCGAACGCGTGCTGAAAGCCAAAGATCCTGCGGTCCCGAATTTCTGGTTGCCCGCCGCTGACGTGCGCGATGTCGCTTTCATGCATGTCGCGGCAATCTCAAGTGACGAAAGCATAGGCAAAAGATGCCTGGCTGCCGTGGAACCACTGAACTTTCAAAACATCGCGCAAATCCTGTCTGACGCGTACCCGGACCGAAAGATCCCGACCCGTATGGCGCCGAAATGGCTGCTGGCGATCCTGCGCTATTTCGATGCTGAAGTAAAAGCCGTCTATCCTTTGTTGGGGGTCAAACGGGGTGCCGATACGTCCGTTTCACGCGAAGTTCTGGGGATCGAGTTCAAACCGATCAAAGAGTCTGTTTTGATGGCAGCGCAAAGCGTGCTGAAGTACAAAAACATGTAGGCCGTCGCCAAAACAGCCAGAAAGGTCACCCATGTCCGCAGGCTACTCCGGCACCCCCCTGGGCAAGAAGCTTGGTTTAAAACCGGACATGGTTGCGGTCTGCCTGAACGCGCCGGACGATTATGGCGCCCGGCTTGGCGACGATTTTCGCCAGCCACCCAGCGTTGAAGGGCTCCAAGGCGGCGAAGACTTCATCCACCTGTTCACAACGCTACGCGCCGAACTTGATGATGTCGCCCGACAGGCTTTTGCCACGATGAACCGCGATGGCATGCTGTGGGTCTCATGGCCGAAAAAAGCGTCAAAAGTGCCGACCGAAATCACCGAGGATGTCATCCGTGAAATCTGCCTGCCGATCGGCCTGGTTGATGTCAAAGTCTGCGCGGTCAGCGAGATATGGTCCGGCTTGAAACTAGTCATCCGCAAAGAGTTACGGTGAGCGCCGGAGAGCGTAAATCGAACAATCCATGACCGCACCGCCAGATAGCGTTACCGATAGGATAATGCGTTCATATTCATGACCCTCAAATGCATCCAACCGCATCCAATGCGCTGTCAGTTCGACAGCTTCCAGAACATCAACCGCGATTGCCTCTCCAGCCGGATCGGGAACCATCCCGGGACAACCTTGGTCAGCGCCCCAACCTTCCGCATAAAGCCGACCGATGACCGTGCCCTTCAGCCAATGGCCACCGATTTCAGCGACGACGGGATGGTTTGGCTTGCCAGGCGCTAGCGTCCCATAGGTTGCCAAACGATGCTCAGCTGTGAGCGCAGACAAGGTCAGGCGACCCCGCGCATGCGCTTGCCTTCCGGGTCAAAGGGCGGCGTTACAGCAATCCGCGCAGGCCTGCGAACACCCAGCACTTCGATTTCGAAAACGCCTTGGTCAGCCGTGTCGGCCAAAGCAGCCGGCACATAGGCTTGGGCCATGGAGTGCTTCACATAGTGGGCATAGCCACCTGACGTCACCCAGCCGACCACACGCCACTCGCCATCCTGGATGGAGCCCATGCCGGGCGGTTCGATCTCGGTCCCATCAGCAGTGAACCGTTTCGGGCCCGGCGTTTCCGGTGGCGGCACAGTGCCATAATCGGTGCCGTTCATCTTCGCCCACACTGGCTCATCATGCATGACATCGGCGGTATCCGCATCAATGATAAACGAAACCCGCTTCAGGCGCGGCCCGTCGGCGGCTTCCTTGGCCGCATGTTCGCGGCCTATGAAATCGTTTTTCTTCAACTTTACGAACCGCCCCATATCGCCTTCAAATGGCCCATAGATCGGCCGCAATTCATGGCCCCAAGTCGGGAAGTTCTTCTCCAACCGCATGGAAAGCAGCGCCCGCATCCCGAAATCCTTGATGCTGAATTCGGCGCCCGCCGTTTTTAGATCATGGTAGAGCTTGCGCAGATAGGACGGTTCGCACCAGATCTCATAGCCAAGATCGCCGGTAAAGGTGATGCGTGAGACAATCGCCGGCACCCCGCCAACGTCCATTTCAGCAATATCCATGAAGCGGAAGGCTTCGTTTGAAATATCGTCATGCACAAGCTTTTGCAGAACGGCGCGGCTGTTCGGGCCGGCAACCGACAGGCCCATGAGCGTCATGTCCAAACGGTGCACCTTGATCGACCCATCATCGGGCAGATGCTGGTCGAACCAACGCATATGATAGACCTGCGCCGCCGATGACCCCCAGACCATAAAGCGGTTATCGGCAAGCTTGGCGATGGTAAAGTCGCCGATCAGCTTGCCGAACTCGTTCAGCATGGGGCTCAGAACGATCCGTCCGAGCTTCGGCATCGTGTTGGTCATCAACCGAGATAGCCAGGCTTCGGCCCCCTCGCCCGTTACCTCATATTTGGCAAAGTTGGAAATCTCCGTGATCCCGACATTTTCGCGCACATTGCGCACTTCCTCGCCAATATGGGCAAAATCATTTGACCGGTGGAAGCTGACCATATCATGGGCTTCGTCGGCGCTCGGCGCATACCAGAGCGGCGTTTCCAGCCCCCATGAATCGCCCATGACCGCGTGGTTATGCGTTGCTTGCGTGTCGTAGAGCGGCGTCGTCTGGTGTGGCCGCGCGGCCGGTAGTTCCTCGTTCGGATAGCGGATCCGGAACCGGCGGGAGTAGTTTTCGCGCACCTTTGCATTGGTGTATCGCAGCGTTGCCCATTCACCAAAGCGCGCAACATCCATGCCCCACACATCCGCACCCGGATCGCCGGTCGTCATCCAATTGGCAAGCGTCAGGCCGACACCGCCACCTTGCGAAAAGCCGGCCATAACAGCGCATGCCGACCAATAATTAGTCAGCCCCCGCACCGGCCCCACCAGCGGGTTGCCGTCAGGCGCAAAGGTGAACGGCCCATTGATGATCTGCCGGATGCCGACATTTTCAAGCGGCGGAAAATGCTTGAACCCGATCTCGAGCGACGGCGCGAGACGGTCGATATCAGGTTGCAGCAATTCATGGCCAAAGTCCCAGGGCGTCTGCGTGGGGGACCAGGGCTTGCAGGCTTGCTCATACGTCCCGAGCAACATGCCGGTCCGTTCCTGGCGCGTGTAAATCTCGCCCTTGAAGTCAACAACATGGATGACTTCACGGCCCATCTCCTCATTGAAGGCAACGATCTCCGGCACTTCTTCGGTGAGCAGATACATATGCTCCATCGCCAGCAGTGGCAGCTCCAAACCAACCATGCGGCCGACTTCGCGCGCCCAAAGCCCGCCGGCATTGACCACATGCTCGCACCGCACGGTCCCCTGCTCGGTCACCACATTCCATGTGCCGTCAGGGTCTTGGGTCAGTTCGGTGACCGGATTGCGCAGAACGATTTCGGCACCCAGCTTCTTGGCAGCCTTCGCATAGGCATGCGTTGTACCGGACGGATCCAAATGGCCTTCGACCGGATCCCATAAGCCACCCACAAAGCAGCTCTCATCCATGATCGGGAACATGGCTTTGGCTTCCGATGGGGTGATCAGTTCGGTCTGCATCCCAAGATGGCGTCCCTTGGCGTGCAGCGTGCGCAGAAAGTCCATGCGCTCCTCGCTCTCCGCCAACATGACGCCGCCGGTCAGATGCAACCCGCAGGACTGACCTGAAAGCGCTTCCAACTCTTCATAAAGACCGACTGTATAGGCCTGCAGCTTCGCGACGTTGGGATCGCCATTGAGCGTATGAAACCCGCCTGCCGCGTGCCATGACGAGCCCGATGTCAGCTCTGACCGCTCGATGAGCATGATGTCCGTCCACCCGGCTTTGGCCAGATGATAAAGCACCGAACAGCCGACCACCCCGCCGCCGATAATGACGACCCGCGTATTTGTTTTCATGAGCCCACTCTCCCGATCATTGTTCTATGCACCTGTCTGGCATCAAAACCAGTTTTCCCGGATACTTCTTTGCGACGAAATCCGCCTGCGCCGCGGCAATCTGCGACAATGGATAAACCCGTGAGACGACCGGCTTGATTGATCCGGCCTCAATGTAGCGGACAAGGTTCTCAAATATCCGCGGCGGCTGATACGTGCTGCCCGCGACCGTCAAATCGCGCAGATAGATTGTCCGCACATCCATCTCGACCATCGGCCCAGCTATAGCACCGGCCGTGATGTAGCGCCCGCCGCGCTTCAGCGCATGGATCAGACCGCTCCATGCGGCACCGGCCACCAGATCAACCACGACATCATAAGCGAGATCGCCGGGTGCCTCGTCGCGGCCCAGCACCGCATCGGCACCCAATTGGCGCACAAAATCATGTTTTTGCGCTGAACAGACCGCCGTTACATGCGCATCGCGCAGCTTTGCCAATTGCACCGCCGCTGAACCAACGCCGCCCGAAGCGCCGGTGATCAAGACCTTTTCACCGGCTTTAAGCGCAATGCGGTCCAGCATGTTTTCCGCCGTTGATGCTGCGCACGGAAAGGAAGCAAGTTCCGCATCGCTGTAGCGCGCTGATGCAATCCTGTGCGCCATTGCGGCTTTGACTGCTGCGAACTCGCAAAACCCACCATCCATCTCCGAACCGAGCGTCACGCAGGACAGGCCGGCTTCGCGCGGTTCCTGCGGCTGCATCGCAACGACCAGCACCCGTTCACCGATACGCTCCGGCGACACGGCGTTGCCCACCCGCACAATCTCTCCGCACACATCAGCGCCCTGAATGCGCGGAAACGCAATCGACGCGCCGGCCCAACTGGAATCACCTGAATCAAGCGGCGCATCCGATGCTGCCTCAACCGCGCTGCCAGTGTCGCCCGTAATCGATTTTGAATACCAACCGATGCGTGTATTGATATCAGTGTTGTTCACGCCAGCCGCACCGACCTTGATCAGCACCTCATCAGACCGCACGTCCGGCACCGGCCAATCATCACGCACGTCAAGCTTTTCCGGGCCACCATGGCCCGTCAGGAGTACGGCCTGCATGCGATCGGGAATGCTGGACATTAAAAATCGGTGGGCGCGCCGCCCTCTTCCTTTCGCCGAATGACAAAAGCGTCCAGTTCCTCGGCAATCGCCGGATCAATCGGTGGTGCCTCATATTCTTCTAGGATCTGCTTCCAGATCCGGTTGGCTCGCTCCACCGTTTCTACCGACCCCCGGTCACGCCAATTCTCATAATTCGACCAGTCTGACAGAAACGGCTCGTAAAACGCGTCCGTGTAACGCTCCTGAGTATGCTCGATCCCGAAAAAGTGCCCGTCGCTGCCCACCTCACGCACCGCCTCAAAGGCGATCTCGTCGGCATCCCATTTGGCACCTTTCATGTACCAGATCATCTGCTGAATTTGTTCGCAGTCGATAACGAACTTTTCATAGGACGCACATAGCCCACCTTCGAGCCACCCGGCGCCATGATAAATCATGTTCACACCCGATGAGACGGCTGCCCACAGAGAGTGCGTTGTTTCCCACGTCGCCTGATTGTCGGGCGTATTGGCCGCACAGGTGTTTGAAGCGCGCAGCGGCAAATCGTAAAACCGCGCCATCTGCCCGGTCATCTGCGTGGTGCGCATATAGTCGGGCGTGCCAAACGCGGGCGCCCCCGTCTTCATGTCAACATTGGATGAAAATGTGCCAATCGCCACCGGACAGCCCGGATTGATCGTCTGCACCAGCGCCACCGCGCAAAGGCTCTCAGCGAGCGATTGGGCAACGGTGCCTGCCAGCGTAATCGGGCTCATCGCGCCGGCAAGCGTAAACGGCGTCACCACCGTTGGTTGACCGCGCCGCGCAAGGCGCATCATGCCGTCAATCATCGGCCAGTCATGCTTTAGCGGCGATGTTGAATTGATGTTGGTGTACATGCGCGGGGTGGCATCAAACTCTTCATGCGTCAGCCCGGCGGCAATGCGCACCATCTCGATAACGTCTTCCACCCGCTCCTTGCCAAGAGAATAAGCGTGCATGACCTTGTCGGTCAGCAAAAGCTTGTCCTGGATACAATCAAGGTGACGGATCGATGGATGGATATCCATCGGCTCAACCGGATAGCCGCCAGAAAAATGGACGCAGTTAAAATACTGCGTCAGCTTCATGAAATCCTGATACGCCTTGCGCGTGCCGCTCTGGCGCCCTTCATCAAGGTTGGAATAATTCGGCGGCGAAGAAATATTGCCAAACACCATGTGATTGCCACCGATGGTCAGTTGCCGCGCCGGATTGCGTGGCGTGATGGTGAAACTGGACGGCGCTTTACCAACCATCTCCATCACATAATCGCGGTCCATCCGCACCCGGGCGCCGTCGCTGTCTTCGCGGTCGATCAGGCACCCCTGCTTGCGGAAAATGTCGACGGCTTCATGGTTGAGGAACACAACGCCGATTTCCTCAAGGATCCGCATGGCGCCTTCATGGATCGCTTGAACCCCCTCTTCGGGCAACGGTTCGGTCGGCTTGTCCGCGTTGACGGGGACTTGCCAGGGCAATTGCTTGATCGCCGCGCCACCGCGCCGCTTATTGCCTGACCGGCCACCGCTGCGCCCGCCACGTCTTTGAGCCGGCTGCGCGTCGCTTGGGGTGATATGCACCTGTTCCATGAAATCCTCCGCGCCTGAACGGTGCGTCGGCACGGTCGGCTTTGCCATGTCAAATGCCGACCACCCGGGTCGTTTTGGCGACAGGGCACTGACAATGTCTTGTCAGACCCTTTCCTCGTCCGCATGCGCCTGCACGGTTTCCATGAGACGGAGCAGCGCTTGCCGTTCATCCGGCGCCAGCGGAGAAAGCAAATTTTCCAGCACCTCGCCGACGATATCTTGGAGATCTCGCACGACGCATTGGCCCTTCGGCGTCAGTGAGATCAGGCTCGACCGGCCATCAAGCTTGCTCGGCGCGCGCGTCAGCAACCCCTTGCCTCCAAGCTGTTGGAGGACCCGGCTGATCTGCGCCTTGTCGCGCCGCATATGCTCAACGAGCTTGTTCAACGCGACCGGTTGAAACTCTTCGATCGCCATCAACACCATCCCGCCAAACGGCCCGACCCGCTCACTGTCACGTGCTTCGGCTTTCTCATGGATGCCTGCATGCAGGCGGCGCATGAAGCCATCCACCGTGCGCGCCAATTCTATGCGTTCCAATTCAATCTCAATTTAGTTGACATTATCAATTAATTCAGCTCACTCTTGATTGTTTCCTATACCGCATCCCCCGGCCACCCCCAATTGAACAAAG
>JBCCRB010000002.1:0-25191 GCA_039208465.1 Pseudomonadota bacterium | reverse complement strand
GCAATTGCTCGGCATTTCCGTCAAGGCAAAGTGTACCAAGGACCATTTTGACGCGACGATGGCGGTGCACCCGACCGCGTCGGAAGAATTGGTCACGCTTTATGAGCCGACCTATCGGGTGCGGGGCGGGGAAGTGCTGGCCGCCTGATATGCGTGACGAGCAAGCTGATCTTGACCATCTCGCGGCGCAAGGCGCGCTGATTGCCTATTTCGGTTATGGCTCGCTGGTTAATCCGGCAACGCATCGAACACCCGTTTTGGGGTATGCACCGGCGCGTTTGCGCGGGTGGCGGCGGTCTTGGGTCGCCCGTCCGGGAGGCTATGAAGGGCAACGGATTGCGCTGCTCAGTGCCTCCCCCGATGGCAGCAATGGTTTTTTGGAAGGGCTCGTGGTTTTTGACCATGCCTCAAGCCTTGCGGCGCTGGATGAACGCGAAGCTGGCTACCGGCGCGTTGAGTTGGACAGGCATGACATTGACGGCGATGTGGCGATACCCGACGGGTGCCCGCTTTATGTTTATGAAGCATTGAACCCCGGCGATCGGCCGATCAGCAGTGCGATCCTGCAAAGCTATCTTGATGCTGTTTTGCAAGGTTATGCTGCCATGCATGGCCGAGACGCGGTTGACCGCTTTATGGCGATTACCGATAATTTTGATACGCCAATCCTCAGTGATCGTGCTGATCCGCTCTATCCGCGTGCTGTGCAATTAAGTGACGGCCAGCGGGCGCACATCGATGCGGTGACCGCCTCGCTTGCCTGGATCGACGAGTTGCGCCTTTTGCCGAACTTTTAAGCCCGCCATCTGGAACAAAGCTTGATCGGCCTTGGCCATCTGTCGGGGTGACAGCGGACGCAGCCATGTATATAGGAGCGCGTTCGCGCAAAAAATGGCGTGAACGCATTCATCAAAAATGACGGGCATTGAAACCATGGCACAGAATTGGACACCGAGCAGTTGGCGCAACAAACCGATCAAGCAAGTGCCCAGCTATCCGGATGCGGATGCGCTGGCGACGGTGGAGCAACGTCTTGCGAGCTATCCGCCTTTGGTATTTGCAGGTGAGGCTCGGGCGCTAAAGGCGGCGCTTGCTGATGTGGAGGCAGGCAACGGCTTTTTGCTGCAGGGCGGCGATTGTGCGGAAAGCTTCCTGGAGCATGGCGCGGACAATATTCGCGACTTTTTTCGGGTGTTTCTGCAAATGGCGATTGTGCTAACGTTCGGGACGTCAAAGCCGGTTGTTAAAGTCGGTAGGATTGCCGGCCAGTTCGCCAAACCGCGTTCTTCCGACATTGAGAAAAAAGGTGATGTTGAGCTGCCGTCTTACCGCGGTGACATCATCAACGGCATTGAGTTCAATGAAGGCTCGCGCATTCCTGATCCGGAGCGGCAGATCATGGCGTACCGGCAGTCGGCGGCGACGCTGAACCTGTTACGCGCGTTTGCCCAGGGCGGTTACGCCAATCTGGACAATGTGCATGAGTGGATGGTCGGCTTTATTGCCGATAGCCCGCAAGGCGAGCGCTATCAGCAGCTTGCCGACCGGATTTCAGAGACGATGGGCTTCATGCGGTCGATCGGCATCACGCCGGAGAACTATGCAAGGCTCCGTGAAACCGATTTCTACACCTCCCACGAGGCGCTTCTGCTTGGCTATGAAGAGGCGATGACGCGGGTCGATTCAACGTCTGGCGACTATTACACCACATCCGGTCACATGATCTGGATTGGCGACCGGACGCGCCAGGCCGATCATGCTCATGTTGAATTTGCGCGCGGCGTGAAGAACCCGATTGGTCTGAAGTGCGGACCGTCGCTGGAGGCCGACGATCTGTTGAATTTGATCGACACGCTGAACCCGGAAAATGATCCGGGCCGCCTTACGCTGATCGCCCGCTTTGGCCATGACAAGGTGGAAGAAAGCCTACCGCGGCTGGTGCGCGCTGTTCAGCGCGAAGGCAAGCGCGTGGTGTGGTCGTGTGATCCGATGCATGGCAACACAATCTCCGCCAATGGCTACAAGACACGCCCGTTTGATCGTGTGCTGTCAGAAGTTGATGGCTTCTTTGACGTTCATGAGGCTGAGGGCAGCTATCCCGGTGGTATTCATATCGAGATGACGGGCAAGGACGTCACCGAGTGCATGGGCGGTGCGCGTGAGGTGACCGAAGCGCAATTGTCGGATCGCTATCACACGCATTGCGATCCGCGGCTGAATGCCGATCAGGCGCTTGAACTGGCATTCCTGGTTGCCGAGCGGCTTAAGGGCGCGCGTTCCTCATCAAAACTGCAAGCGGCGGAGTGAGTAGTCTTTCAAATCTGAAAGACATATTTCAATTCTGATGATTAACATCTAAGGCGCCGGGTCGATGACGACCCGGCGCTTTTCATTTTTAGCGCTTCAGAATGCGGGCCAGACCGCGTTTGGCGCGGGTCCAACGTTCCATCAGGAATACAAAATCCCTTTGATCTTCGTGGTTTAACGGGTCATCCAATGGGTGATGGAAGCTGTCGTGGCGGGACTTTGCGGCATTTTTCGTTCGTGTTGAATGGTAAGGGGTCATGGGTGCCTCCTATCGTGGGTACAGGCCCAATTTAAGATACCAGACCCGGTTGCGGGTAGACGCGCCGGTGAAACTGGTCTTTCAGTAATGCATGACAGGTTCTGAGGTGTGTCATGATTGATTTGGATTGGGATGAATTGCGGCTGTTTCATCTGGTTGCCGAAGCGGGCAGTTTGGCTGTTGCGGCGCAGCGCTCCGGGGTGAGCGCGCCGACGATCGGGCGCCGCATGACATCGCTGGAGCGGGCGACCGGGCGCAAATTGTTCATCCGCCATCAAACCGGCTATGAACTCGCCGTTGATGGGCATGCCCTGTTTGAAAAAGTGCGCGACATGCAGCGCAGCGCTGGTGACATCGAACAATGGGCGAGCGGCGCGTACCAATTGCCCAAGGTGACGATTTCAGCCGGGACATGGACAACGCGGTTTCTGGGCCAGCATCTGCGTGAAATCTGGTCGCCGGATGATCCATTTCGCCTCGGCTTCATGACATCGGAGGCGCGGTTGGATATCGGGCATCGTGAGGCCGATATCGGGATCCGCAATCATCGGCCGACGGCCGGTAATCTGGCGGTTCGCCAGGCGGTCGATGTCGCGTTTGCGCCCTATTGCCATGTCGATTTTAACCCCGCCACGCACAAAAACTGGGTCGCTGTTGGTCGGGAAACCGGCAACACACCGTCAAGCTATTGGGTGCACAGCCAGCCGGAATTATGGATTACCATGTGGGTTTCGGGGCCGGTTGCCCTGTTAGACATGATCAAGGGCGGCGGCGGGCAGGGGGTTTTACCCTGCTTCATTGGCGATCAGGAACCCGATTTAAAGCGGGCCGGGCCGATTATCGATGAATTGACGCATATGTCGTGGATTGTCGTCCATGATGACGAGCGACGTGATCCAACAAAGCGCATGGTGATCAACCGACTGGCGGACCTGCTGAAGGCCAACCGATCGGTGTTTGTCGGGGAGGGAATGTAGTTGAAATGGCGTTCGTATGCTGAAGCTTTATTACGCGCCTGACAATGCATCGCTCGTGGTGCGGCTGGCGCTTGAAGAGGTCAATCTCGCCTATGAAACGGTTTTGCTGGATCGCGGGAAACATGAACAGCGGTCTCCCGGCTATCTTGCCCTTAACCCCGCTGGGCTTATTCCGACACTTGTCACGCCGCATGGCACGGTTAGCGAAACGGCCGCATGTTTGCTTTGGCTGCGCGACACGTATGATGATGCCGGCCTCGGGCCGCCAGTCACGCACGCCAAACGCGGCGCATTTTTGCGCTGGTTGTTCTTCCTTTCAAACAGTGTGCACACCGATTTGAACCGGATTTTTTACGCTGAACGCTTTGTCCCGGCCGATGCCGTGGACACACATCATGCAATGATGACCCGACGCCTGCTTGGCCATTTCGACATTCTTGAAGGCGCGATCGGTCGCGAACCTGCGCTCTTTGCGCCACCGTCTGCCTTGGCTTTGTACCTTGGTCCATTGATACGATGGTCCGTTTTGTATCCGGTTTCTGGCGAAGCGTGGTTGGATTTGGGCAGCTATCCGGCGCTTGAAAGTCTGGCCGTTTCTCTGGAAATGCGACCAAGTGCCCAAAAGGCGGCTAAAGCGGAGGGCCTGGGCATTCGACCCTTTTCCCAACCAGTATTACCCAATCCACCGGAAGGGTCTGCAACCTAGTTTTATGGTGTTGCGCATTATCACTCACGGCGCGGTCATGTTCGAAGACGCTGTGATGGATAGGAAGTCGTTTGTTGCGTGAAGGCCGATGGACTGGTGCAATATCCCGGTGCGGACTGAGATAGGGTTTGCCCGGGGTGCGATGGCGCGATAAATCAGCCGCATGACTGACGCGCCTAACACACTTCGCATCGCCATTGCCCAGCTTAACCCGACTGTCGGGGATATTGCTGCTAACATAGAAAAAGCGCGCGAAGCGCGTGCCGATGCGGCGCGCCATGGTGCTGATCTCGTCGTCTTTACCGAATTGTTTATCTCAGGCTATCCGCCGGAAGATCTGGTGATGAAGCCGGCCTTCCTCGAGGCGTGCGAAGCGGCGCTGAACGAATTCGCGGCTGAAACCGGTGATGGCGGGCCGGGGGTCATTATTGGTGTGCCGCTGGCACGCGATAGCAAGCGCTATAACAGTGCCGTGTTGATCGATGCTGGTGTGATTACCGCTGAGCGGCACAAGGTTGATTTGCCGAACTATGGCGAATTCGATGAAAAGCGCGTGTTTGACGCCGGGCCGATGCCGGGGCCGATGGATTTTCGCGGGGTACGGATCGGCATTCCGGTGTGCGAGGATATTTGGGGTGATTTGGGCGTGTGCGAAACGCTGTCGGAAAGCGGCGCTGAATTGCTAATCGTGCCCAATGGTTCGCCCTATTATCAAGACAAGATGGATGTGCGCCACCAGGTGGTGCTCCGCCAAGTCATGGAAAGCGATTTGCCGCTGATCTATGCCAATCAATTGGGCGGGCAGGACGAACTGGTGTTTGATGGGGCCTCTTTTGCCTTTAACGCAGACCGCTCGCTGGCGTTCCAGATGAGCCAGTTTGAAGAGCAGGTCGTGGTCACGACATGGTCGCGTGCGGGGGACAGTTGGATCTGTTCGGATGGGCCGCGCTCGCGCCTGCCGGAGAAGATGGAGGCCAATTACCGGGCCTGCATGCTGGGCTTGCGTGACTATGTGAATAAGAACGGCTTCAAGAATGTTGTTCTGGGCCTCTCCGGCGGTATCGATTCTGCCATTTGTGCGGCGCTGGCGGTCGATGCGTTGGGCGAGGAGCGCCTGCGCGCTGTCATGCTGCCCTATGCCTATACGTCCGAGGAGTCGCTGGAGGACGCGGCCGCATGCGCCAAGCTTCTCGGCTGTCGCTATGACATTGTGCCGATTCACGCGCCGGTTGATGGCTTTACGGACGCGCTTGGCGCGCTTTTCGATGGCACGAATAGTGGCGTGACGGAGGAAAATCTCCAGTCGCGCACACGCGGCACCATTTTGATGGCGATCTCCAACAAGTTTGGCTCCATGGTGGTGACCACCGGCAACAAGTCGGAAATGTCGGTTGGCTATGCGACGCTTTATGGCGACATGAATGGCGGGTTCAACCCGATCAAGGATGTCTACAAGATGGATGTCTATGCGCTGGCGCGCTGGCGCAATGAGCATAATCCGCCCGGCGCGCTTGGGCCGACCGGTGTGGTGATACCGGAAAACATTATTGAAAAAGCGCCTTCTGCAGAATTGCGTCCCGATCAGACGGACCAGGACTCGCTGCCGCCATATCCGGTGCTGGACGATATTTTGTCGTGCCTGGTCGAACGGGAAATGGCGGTCGATGCGATTGTTGCACGCGGCCATCCGCGCGACTTGGTGCATCGGATCGAGCATCTGCTTTACGTTGCTGAATATAAGCGGCGGCAAAGCGCGCCAGGCGTTAAACTGACCCGGAAGAATTTCGGTCGTGATCGGCGTTATCCGATCACCAACCGGTTCCGTGACCGCAGCTGAGGTCCGAGACCCTTTGGTCGCCTAGAACAGGCCCGGCCCGACCGACAAGGGCGGTACTGGTGTCCAGGTCTCGGTTGCAATGTTGTGGGAGCCGTACTGGGTCCAAATGCCGTGCCATGATCCATCAGACTGCTCGACGAAAAACGCCACGCCGCTTTTGTCCGTGGTGCCGGTAAAGCCGACGGTCAGCACGTCATCGTCACTTGAGGCCGGGCCGATTTTTGTCGCGCCGTTGAGCGGCGCAGCGCCCAGACCGGCGCCGCGGTAGACCGTATCGGCCAGGCGCCACAATATACGGTAGGTTTCGCCGGTGCGAACAATTGAAACCGTGCCGACATATTCCGTGCCATCATCGTCGACGCCCTTGGTGAAATAGAGCCCCTCAGGTCCGGCGGCTGCACTGGTAATCCCTGCGCAGATCATGGCCAGCGAAAGGCTGGCCTTTCGGGCAAAGCTTTTGCACCAAACAGAATTGAGGCGTGCCAAACCTCTTCGTTCTGTCGCCTGTTGAAACGAGCCCACCCGTTTTTTCTGTAGATCCCAAGGGATGTTCATTTTTACGCCCTGCTTCTGTTTTGATCGATCAAGTTCTTCTTTATCTCGCTCTTTATTCTTATTTGGTCTTTTTATTTATTTTATAATATTTAATCTAGGGAGAAATACATAATATGTTTATTATATAATTTTCTCTATTGCGCGGTCCGTTCGGTTTTATTTTCTGTCGGATTGTTGCTCTGTTCCAACTTTTGACTCGTTTCGCGCGGCAGCACGGGTTCCTCGGGCAAAGCCGGTATGATCGGTATCCAGGTCTCGGTAGCGATATGGTCGGCGCCATATTCGGTCCAAACGCCGTCCCAACTTCCATCGGGTTGCTGGACATAAATCGAGATCCCGAAACCATTGATGAGGGAGGCAAAGCCAACGATCAGCACCTCATCATCATGCGTTGCTGGGCCAATAATGGCTTGTTCGCGCAGCGGTGCAGCGCCCAGCCCAGTCCCGTGATAAGTCACGCCGTCGATCGTCCAGCGCACTTTGTAGGTCTCGCCGGTGCGCACCACCGAAACGGTGCCCTCAAATGGCGTGCCGTCCACTTCGGTTCCTTCCACATGGTAGAAGCCTTGCGGATCAGCGGCGGCGCTGCCGAGTGTGCCCAAAATAGCGCTGGCGGCGATGAATGCGCTGCGCATGATGTTACATGGTGATGTGTGCGAACGGCATTTGCCGGTCGCCGTCGCATTGAAGGTTTGCCCCATTAGTCTGTTCGTCATTTGCCCGCATCCTCGGTTACGCAAAACAAGCGATCTGCTGACTATTGCTGCAGGGGCACACGCAAATGCGCGTACGACCCAACAGGTTCGACGCGCCCGGTGAGGGAAATGTCTGCCCTCGGGTATGCTTGCCCAGCCATACCCAAAAGGCTTTTCGCGTGAACGTGATGAAGTTTGAAATCGTTCGTGGCGTTAGGATGGCTGGCTTGCAGCACAAAAGTGGCACGTTCGTCGAATTGGGCGAAAAGCAGGCAAAACCGCTTGTTTTACAGGAATTTTGCGTGAAAACCGCCTGTTTTTGTAACATGGTGAGATAGAATTTTATCGGCCACTTGCCGCTCCGCCACGCTTGTTCTCCCGTTCATGATGTGCCGCCGACACAACCTGTAAAATCTGGTCGCGCCCGTTAACGGGCTGAACAGCATGTTCGTGAACACAAAACACAATTATTTCCGGCAGTGTGTCGCCTGCGGGGTCACGGGGTTTTGTGTGGAGCATAAAAGCGAGACATTACGAATTTGGCTTGGTGCCGGTGCGGTTGTGGTGGCGTTTGCCGTGGTCTTGGCCCTGGTGATATTCACCGCTGGCCGTCAGGCTGGCTATATTGTTGCCGAAACCGACCGTAAATCGATCAGTTCTGAAATTGAGCGTGAGCTTGAGCGCGCGCTTGCCGGCCAGGCAGAGATTAGCTTCTGGGACGATACCGTTCAGATGGTGGAGACCGGCGGTCATGAAGCTGATCTGTTTTGGCGCGATGAGCTTGTCGATTGGTTCACCGTCGACCTGGCGTTTGAAGCGGCCGTGGTGATCGACGCGAACGATCAAATCCTTGTTGCGGCCGAGGATGGCGAAGCCATTGATGCCTCCGCGTTTGCACGGGACGTCTGGCAGCATCGCGATCTCATTGAAGAAGCGCGGGCGCGTTTTGACGCTGCTAAACAGCCTGCCGGCGATGGGTATCTCGCGCCGGTTTCACGGATCAGCGAGTTACCGGATATTGGTGTCGCCGCGTATCGCTATTTTAGTGGTCTGTTTGGCATCGTCACAGCCCAGGTGATCGTCGGTGAAACACCGGATTATGCTGTCGCGGCGGATCGCTTATTTGTTTTCCTGGCTTTTTCGCCAATTGATGAAGCCTACATCACCGAGTTTTCCGAGGGACTGGGCCTGGATACCCGGCATGTTGTCCTGGTGCCGCATGTGCCAATCATGCCGGAGAGCCCGCATATGGTGCCTTTCAGCAATGCAAGCCAACCAGCCGAGATGTTTTTTCACTGGCGTCCCAGACGCATGGATCATCTGATCATGCTTGATGTGGCGCCCTTTGCTGCGCTTTCTTTTCTCTTGCTGGTGACCGCGCTGGTCATGCCGTTGCGTGCGCATTCGAAAGCGGTCGCGCTTTTGGCCAAAAGCGAAGCGGTCAACCGGCAATTGGCCAATCATGATGCGCTGACCGGCTTGCCGAACCGGGCGCAGTTTGATCGCAAGCTTGATCGCCTTCTGGCCGATCAGTCCGGCGAGTTGTTTGCGGTCATGTGTATTGATCTGGACGAGTTCAAAGCGGTCAATGACCGCTATGGCCATAGTGCGGGCGATGAAGTGCTGAGGACCGTTGCCACGCGCTTGTCCAAAGTGATTGGCGAGGCAGGGCTGATCGCCCGTGTTGGCGGTGATGAGTTTGTTGCCCTGATCAACGAAAAAGTAGAGCGCGACTATCTGGTTTGGCTTGGCGACAATCTGATTGAAGAGGCAACGCGCCCCATTGCCTACCAAGGTCATCAGCTGCGGGTTGGCTGCTCGATCGGTGTTTCAATCTGGCCGCGCGATGGGCGTACGGCCTGCGCGATAATCGCGGCTGCCGATGAATATTTGTATGAATCAAAACGCGGCGGTCGTGGCCGGGTCACAATTGGCGGCACAACGCTGGCGGCGGCGGCCACCAAAAAATGGCGGTGTGACAGCCCTATTTCCGTTTGTTGTTGAGCTTGCAGCATGGAACGGCTAAGCGCCGGGCATACCTATCGGTGATCCATGCCTTTGCTCACATTTATCGGCCAGAATATGCGCTGGCTGGCAGGCGGTTTTCTGCTGACCTTTTGCTCCGCGTTCGGACAAACATTCTTTATTGCCCTGTCAGCCGGTGAAATCCGGGCGACCTATGATCTGTCGCATGGCCAATTCGGCAATTTGTACATGCTGGCGACTTTGGCCAGTGCGCTGACACTGCCTTGGCTCGGCAAGATCGTGGACCGGTTCAGCGCGGCCCATGTCACGCTGATCATCATGCCAGCGCTGGCACTGGCCTGTGTTGCGATGGCTTGGTCGACGCATCTGCTGGTTGTGATTGTTGCCATCTACATGCTGCGCCTGTTCGGGCAGGGGATGATGACTCAAAATGCACTGACAGCGACTGGCCGCTGGTTTGCCGCCAACCGCGGCAAGGCGGTCTCGGTGGTCACGCTGGGGCACAATGCCAGTGAAGCGCTTTTGCCCCTGGCTTTCGTGCTATTGGCCGCGCTTATCGGGTGGCGGGATGTCTGGCTGGTCAGCGCTGGCGTGATCATCTTGCTGGCGATGCCCGCCATTTACGCGTTGTTGCGCCAGGAGCGTCAGCCACGCTCCACTGATGTGATGCCGGTGGAAAGTCAGGTGCGAGAGTGGACGCGGGGCGAGGTGCTGCGCGATCCGCTGTTCTGGGTGTTGCTGGCCGGTGTTCTGGCGCCGCCGACGATCGGCACGGTGATCCTGTTCCATCAGATTTATCTGGTGGAACTGCGCGGCTGGTCTTTGGATGTTTTTGTAGCGTCCTTTTCGGTGATGGCGATCAGCACCATCGTTTTTGCGCTGATCTCCGGTTGGTTGATTGACCGGTTCACCGCTGTGCGCATGTTGCCAGCGTTCCTGGTGCCGCTGGCGCTTGCCTGCTTCATTCTGGCGGGTTTTTCAGGGTCGTGGGCGCCATTTGCCTTCATGTCGATCATGGGCATTTCCTACGGCTTTTCATCGACGCTTTTCGGTGCGTTGTGGCCGGAGATTTATGGCACGCGTCATCTCGGCGCCATCCGCGCACTGATTGTCTCGGCGATGGTGTTTGCGACAGCCGCCGGGCCGGGGCTGACTGGCACGTTGATTGATCTGGGCGTTAGCTATCCTGGTCAGATCGGCGTGATGGGTGTTTATTGCCTACTTGTGTGTGTCGTCATGTTCTGGGTCTCGGGTCAATTGCGGGCGCGGGCCAATGCGATGCTTGCAAAGCACGCACCAAGTGGATAGGCGATCGCCATCATGACAGTTATCGTACGTTTTGCGCCGTCTCCGACCGGCTACATTCATATCGGCAATACGCGCCCGGCCTTGTTCAATTGGCTGTTTGCCAAACAGCGCGGCGGCGAATTCATCCTGCGCTATGATGATACCGATATTGCGCGCTCCAAACAGGAATATGCTGACCAGATCGCAATTGATCTGGACTGGCTCGGCATCAAACCGCATCGCGTCGAATGGCAATCAAAGCGCATGGCAAGCTATGACGCGGCAGCGCAAAAGCTGAAAGATGCCGGCGTTCTGTACCCTTGCTATGAGACAGCGGACGAGTTGGAGCGACGCCGAAAAATCCGGCTCTCGCGCAAATTGCCGCCGGTTTATGGCCGCGAAGCGCTGAAACTAACCGATGACGAAAAAGCGGCCTACGAGGCGGAAGGGCGGACGCCGCATTGGCGCTTTTTGCTGCCTAACCATAATGGCGATCCGTTTGTGACGCAGCGCACGGAAGTAACATGGGATGATGCCGTGCGTGGGCCGCAAACCGTTGATCTGGCGTCCATGTCTGATCCGGTCCTGATCCGCGAGGACGGGTCGTATCTTTATACGTTGCCGTCGGTTGTCGATGATATCGATATGGGCGTGACGCACATTATCCGCGGTGATGATCATGTGACCAATACGGGCGCGCAGATCACCATATTCGAAGCGCTGGGGGCGAAAGCGCCGGCCTTTGGCCACCACAATCTGTTAACAACCGCATCGGGCGAAGGTCTGTCGAAGCGCAGTGGTTCGCTCTCCATCATGAGCCTGCGTGAAGACGGTTTCGAGCCGATGGCCGTGGCGAGCATGGCAGTGTTAACGGGTACATCGAACAATATTGCTGCCATGGCGGACATGGATCAGCTGTCTGAGGCTTTCGATATCACGGCCACGACGAAGTCAGCGGCGAAATTCGATCCTGCGGACCTGGATTCGCTCAATGAGCCGCTCGTCCATGCGCTCGCCTATGATGATGTGAAAGAGCGTCTGCAGGCGGCGGGCGTCGATGTTGGCGATGCGCGGGCCGAAGCTTTCTGGAATTTGATCCGCCGCAATGTCAAACGCGTCAATCAAGCCGGCGAATGGTGGCCGCTGGTCACGCAGGGGCCGTTTGCCGACGATGCTCTGGAAGAAGACGACATCGCCTTTGTGCGTTCGGCGTTTGATCTTCTACCAGCGGGCACGCTCAATGCGGACAGTTGGAAAGAATGGACCGATGCGGTGAAGGCCGACAGCGGGCGCAAGGGCAGGGCGTTGTTCATGCCATTGCGTGTTGCCCTTACGGGGCGTCGCTGGGGTCCCGAGCTTCAAGATCTATTGCCGTTGTTGGGTCGGGAAGAAGTTCTGGCAAGACGACCCTGACATTGCGCTCGGCCGGCGTGACCGGTTCGGCCGCTGGCGGTTCAAAAACGACCGGGTCATCGGTGGCTGCATTATCATCGGCAACCGCGTCATCTGCGAGTGCTGCATCATTTGCCGGGGGCTCTTCAACGCCGGTGTCATCCAACTTGATGCTTGGCACTTCCAGGCTGGCGGTCTGCTCCGGTCTTGGCCGGATGGTCGGATAATTGATCGCTGGGGCTTGTGGCATCTCAGTGCCGGTTACCTTGTCACCCTGCTGCAAGAAGCCAAGATCCTTCAGTTTCGCCAGATCCGGTGCGCCGCAGGCGGCTCGGTCCAACGACCCGATGTCGCGGTAGGCAAAGGCATTGGGCCGGTCGATATAGGCTTCGCCGTTCAGGGAGACCATGTTTTGCGGGCCGTTCTCGTCGCCAAGTGGGTGTGTGAACAATTCAACATCCAGATTGGGGCAGGTCGCTTTGCAGATGGCGGCGTCGCGCGCAAAATTCTTCTCCGCTGTCGCGTGCGAAATCGGGAAGTAATAGCCGTCGGTTTTACGCACACACAGGGTGCGGTAGCCTGGGGCGGCGAGTTGCGGCTGGATCAAGCGCGGTGCATTGGTTGATGGCAGCGCGCGGGGCAGGGCAGCGGTGGGCCTGCGTGGTTCGTCGCCGCGGCGGGCCAGCACCGTAACGGCCCGGCCCGAACAGGCGCGTTCGATCTGGACGGAAAGGCGGTATCGCTGTGCCCGGCTCAGCCGCTGACCGGCAAAGCGGTCGCGTTGCGCCTGTAAGCTGACCAAATTTGACCGCATCTGCTGAATTGTCTGGGCCAGATTGTGGCATTGGGCGCCGCGCGGTCGGTTGCCACACGCGCTGCGATAGAGGCCGGTGGCGCGGGCCAATTCAGCCTGCTGCTTGACGAAAGCATTGTTGTAACGCCGAAATTGTGCGCTGTCGCCGCCCCGATTGGCCGCCGCCAATTGGGCTTTTAAGGCCGTGCAGCTTTGCGCATAGGCCGGATTTGTTGCGCCGATCGGTGACCCGATGCCCATGAAAGCGGCCAGTGACGAGGCCAATATGGTACGCAACAACAAACGCATGACACCTCTGTGCCGGCACTAGGCCAGCCTTCCAAATGATCCAAAACCACAATGGAAAAGTCCAGATGAACACAGGCTGAATTCCGCCCAATTTGCGGCAAAAGCTGTTACGAGCGTTAATTTATTGTTCCCTAACCGCCCAGTTGGGAAGCTTCCACGGCGGCAATTGCGGTCATGTTGACCACGCCACGCGAGGTGACGGAAGGCGTTAGAATGTGGGCCGGACGGGCGGTGCCGAGCAGGATTGGACCGACATGAAGCGCGTCCGTCATGGATTTGACAGCGTTAACGGCGATGTTGGCCGCATCCAAGTTCGGCAGAACCAGAAGGTTTGCTTCGCCCTCTAAAATCGAGTGCGGGAACACCCGTTCACGCAGTTTCTCATCAAGCGCGCTGTCGGCGTGCATTTCACCATCGACCATTAAATCGGGCGCCTGAGCGTGCAGGCGTTCGATGGCGGCACGCATCTTGGCGGCGGATTCGCTTTGCCTTGACCCAAAATTGGAGTGCGATAGGAGCGCTGCTTTCGGGGTGATTCCGAACCGTTTTATCTCTTCCGCCGCAAGCATCGTCATTTCGGCTAATTCATCGGCGCTTGGGTCCATCGACACATAGGTGTCGGTGAAAAACGTCATGCCGCGGTTCGATATCAGCAATGACAGCGCCGAATAGTCATGCGCTTCCTTGCGCAGGCCGACAATGGCCCTGACCGAGCGCAGATGGCGCTCATAGCGGCCATCAAGACCGCAGATCATCGCATCGGCATCGCCGCGCATCAGCGCAATGGCCGAGATGACCGTGTTGTTGGTACGCACCAGCGTGCGCGCATAGTCCGGCGTGAAGCCCTGGCGGCCACCGACCTTGACCAGATAGTCAACATAATCGCGGTAACGCGGATCGCTTTGTGGGTTGATGATCTCAAAATCCTCGTCCGGCTTGATGCGCAGGCCAAACCGTTGCAGGCGCGATTCAATGACATCGGGCCGGCCAACCAGGATCGGCCGGGCGATCCGGTCTTCCAGCGCGATTTGCGCGGCGCGTAGGACACGCTCATCCTCGCCGTCGGCATACACCACGCGCTGCGGCTCGGAGTGCTGTGCGGCGGCGAAGATCGGCTTCATGACAAGGCCTGAGCGGAAGACGAACCGCGTCAGCCGATCCATGTAGCTGTCCATATCGGTGATCGGGCGAGAGGCGACGCCGCTTTTGGCGGCCGCAGCGGCGACGGCCGGTGCGATGCGTAGGATCAAGCGCTGATCAAAGGGCGAGGGGATCAGATATTGCGGGCCGAAAATCGGTGTTTCGCCGGAATAAGCGCGCGCGGCGATGTCGGAGGGTTCTTCTTTGGCGAGCGCGGCGATGGCCTGCACTGCGGCCATCTTCATTTCCTCATTGATCTGGGTGGCGCCGCAATCAAGCGCGCCGCGGAAGATGTAAGGAAAACACAGTACGTTGTTGACTTGATTGGGAAAATCGGAACGGCCGGTACAGATCATCGCGTCCGGTCGGGCCTCACGCGCCAGATCCGGCATGATCTCCGGCACCGGGTTGGCCAGAGCCATGATCATCGGTTTTTCGGCCATTGATTTTAAATATTCAGGCTTCAACACGCCAGCAGCAGACAAGCCAAGGAAGACGTCGGCCCCTTCGATTGCCTCGGCCAGGGTGCGGCAGGGCACATCGCGGACGAATTTCGCCTTCCAGCGATCATAACCGCCGTCACGGCCTTCGTAGCACACGCCGTCAATGTCGGTGATCGTGATATTTTCGTATTGCGCGCCGAGCGAAACCAGCAAATTCAAACAGGCAAGGGCGGCCGCGCCGGCGCCGGACGTCACAATCCGGGCGCTGCTGATGTCTTTGCCGGCCAGTTCCAGCCCGTTCAGGATCGCGGCAGCAACAATGATGGCAGTGCCGTGCTGGTCGTCATGGAAGACGGGAATGTTCATGATCTCGCGCAGCTGCTCTTCGACCTCGAAGCATTCCGGCGACTTGATGTCCTCCAGATTGATGCCGCCAAAGGTGGGCTCGAGCGCGGACACGACATCCACCATGCGCGAGACATGCGGCGCGTCGATTTCGATATCAAAAACGTCGATGGCGGCGAATTTCTTGAACAGGACCGCCTTGCCCTCCATCACCGGTTTGGAGGCCAAAGGCCCGATATTGCCAAGGCCCAGCACCGCGCTTCCGTTGGAGACGACGGCTACCAGATTGGCGCGGGCGGTATATTGGGCGGCCATTGACGGATCGTCGGCGATAGCAAGGCAAGGGGCTGCAACGCCGGGCGAATAGGCAAGCGCCAAGTCGCGCTGGTTACCCAGCGGCTTGGTGGCCTTGATTTCCAGCTTTCCCGGGACGGGATGTTGGTGGAAGAAGAGCGCGTTCTCTTCGAAATCGGCCTTTTCAGCCTCTTGCTGCGTTTCGTCGGTCATTGCTGGCCCGTCTCCCCGGTTTTTTTAAGGGAGCATACAGATCAGGCCAGCAATGGAATAGCGCGATGTTCGGGAAAAACAGCTTTTCGTCGTCAGAACGAACTGGCGTAGACGCCGCCGTCCAAAATGATGTTGCGACCGGTCATGTAGCCGGCATGGGCGGAGCATAAAAACGCACAGGTGGCGCCAAATTCGGACGGATCGCCGAGCCGCCTGGCCGCGATGGTCCCCATCACGGTTTCTTTTTGCGTTTCAAAATCAACGCCGTTTTTGTCGGCGGCAAATTCAATCGTCTTGCGAATGCGGTCGGTGTCGAACTTGCCCGGCAAAATCTGGTTGATCGTCACGTTTTTTGCCGCATAGGTCATCGCAACACCGCCCAAAAAGGACGTCAGACCAGCGCGGGCGCCTGACGACAGATCCAGGCCAGGAATGGGTTGATAGACCGATGTCGAAGTGATGTTGACGATCCGACCAAAGCCGCGCTCGGCCATGCCATCGATCACCTTTTGAATGAGTTCAATCGGGGTGACCATGTTTTGTTCAACGCCTGCGGTGATCGCGGCGCGATCCAGTTGGCGGAAGTCTTTTAGCGGCGGGCCACCATTGTTGTTGACCAGAATGTCGACATCGCCCGCCGCTTCAACCAGCGCGTCCTGGATGGCGGCTGTTGAGATGTCCCCGGCAATGGCGGTGACGTCAACATTCTTTGCCCGCAGCTCTTCGGCCGTCTTGTCGAGATTTGCTTTCGTGGCGCTGTTGATGACAAGGTTGACGCCCGCATCAGCCAGCGCGTGCGCGCAGGCGCGTCCCAAGCCCCGGCTGGCAGCGCAGACGATCGCTGTTTTTCCCTTGATCCCTAAATCCATGACGTCCTCCGACTAATTTTATCAGCCCCAAAGGGCGCTTTCAGGGGGAGATACCGTGTTGCCCAAGTAGTGCAAGGCCGGTGAACGGTCTTTTGCCAGAAGCAGCGGGCCGTCGAGATCAACATAGTCGGCGTCTTGCGCCAAAAAGACGGCCGGTGCCATGGAAAGCGATGAGCCGACCATGCAGCCGACCATGATACCAAACCCAAGTTTTTGCGCCTCATCGCGCATTTTTAGGGCCTCGGTCAGGCCGCCCGCCTTGTCGAGCTTGATGTTGATGTAGTCATAGCGGTCGGTCAGCTTTCCCATATCCCTGCTGCAATGGACGCTTTCGTCAGCGCAGATGGGCACCGGATGCGGGATGCTCGCCAGCGCCTGATCCTGGCCGGCGGGCAGGGGCTGTTCGATCAGGGCGATGTCGAGGCTGGCGGCTTCGCGCATCAGATGTGGCAGGTCGTCGATCCGCCAGGCTTCGTTGGCGTCGATGATGATGTTGCTTTTCGGCGCGTTGGCGACAACCGCATGCATGCAGGCGATGTCTTCGGGGCCGCCGAGTTTGACCTTCAAAAGCGGGCGGGAAGAGGCGCCGCGGGCCGCGTCGGCCATGGCTTCTGGCGTGTCCAAAGACAGGGTGAATGCGGTTTCCAACGGGCGGGGCGGCGCCATCTGGACCAGTTGATGAAAGGGTTTTCCGGTCAGTTTTGCCTCAAGATCCCATATTGCGCAGTCCAGCGCATTGCGCGCTGCGCCCGGTGGCAGAGCGGTGTGCAGCATCGAGCGCGCCTCAGCGATCGATGTGACATTGTCGAGGCTCACTTTCCCGATGGCCTCTTCCACGCCCTGCATCGTTTCCCCGTAGCGCGCGTAGGGCACGCACTCCCCCATGCCCTTGCCCGATCCCATGCGTATTTCGCACACCAGGACATCGGCTGCAGTCTTGGCGCCCCTTGAAATACGGAATTGTCCATCGATGGGAAAGCTTTCGCGCCTTGTGTCGATCTGTAATTCCATCCTGTTTCCCTTGGGGGTTTTGCCAAAGAATAGCGTTGCTGTTGCGTTTGTGTTCTAGGACGCGGCTTCGTGCGTGCTATGTATCGATGTTATGAGCGGTACCGCAACGCCCCATATGCCGACGATTAACCCGCAACCTGCCGATGAACCGGTGGTTGTGGAACAGTCGGTTGACCATGTGGTTATCCATGTGAACGGCCATATGGTGTCTTCCTTTATTGCGCCTTTCGACACGGCATTTGAGACCGTTGCTTCCCGACTTTCAGGGCTGAAAAGGCTGACCATTAACGGGAAGTCGCTCAGTGACATTGATACCGCTGGCGCCTGGTTGATCTACCGTTTGGGCGAAAAGGCAAAAAGTGCTGGCGTTGTGGTTGAATTGGCCGAGATGCCGCGTGATGCCACCGATCTGGTTGACGCGATTGTTGTGGCGGTGGAAGGGGATGAACCGGCCAGTGAACCCACGAGCCGGTCGCTCGGTCTGGTTGCCGGATTCGGGCGTGTCATCATCTCGCTGGCTGACGATATGATCTCGGCATTGCACATTTTGGGCGCAGCCGTGCAGGGCAGCCAGATGAAGCGCGGGCATCGCAACAGCATGTCATGGGCGCCGATCGCCAGCCAAATCGACAAGATGGGCATTCAGGCGATCCCGATCATCGTTTTGATGTCGACGATCATTGGTGCCATTTTGGCGCAGCAAGGCGCGTTTGAACTGGCCCAATTCGGTGCCGAGATCTTTGTTGTCGACCTTGTCGGCATTCTGGCGGTGCGTGAAATTGGCGTTCTGCTCACGGCAATTATGGTGGCCGGTCGATCCGGCAGCGCAATTACCGCTGAAATCGGTTCGATGAAAATGCGTGAGGAGGTCGATGCGCTGACCGTCATCGGGCTCAATCCGATCGGTGTGTTGGTGTTTCCGCGCATCGTTGCGCTGGCGATTGCGCTGCCGATGTTGACCGTCATTGCCAATGCCGCCGCCATGGGTGGGGCGATGCTCATCTGTGCGCTGTTTCTGGATATCACGCCAGCGGCGTTTATCGATCGGGCTCACTTTGCCATTGAGATCAAGGATGTATTGGCCGGTTTGGCCAAGGCGCCGGTGATGGCCATGTTTATCGGGATTATCGCCTCTGTTGAGGGCATGAAGGTCGGTGGCAGCGCCGAATCGCTGGGCCGCAGCGTGACGGCTTCGGTTGTGAAAGTGATCTTTGTGGTGATCGTGGTCGACGGATTGTTTGCCATTTTCTACGCCGGGGCGGGGATCTGATGTTGGCACCGGTCGATCCCATCCTCAGCGTTCGCGATATTCATGTGCAGTTTGGCGACAATGTCATATTGCAGGACCTCGACCTTGATGTGCTGCCGCGGGAGATCCTTGGTTTTGTGGGTGCGTCGGGCACTGGTAAATCCGTGCTGATGCGCGCGATTTTGGGTCTTACCCCTAAGCAAAACGGCTCCGTGAGCATTTTTGGCCAATCGCTTGAGAAGATGTCGGAGGAGGAGCGTATTGCCATCGATATGCGCCTCGGCGTGCTGTTTCAGCATGGGGCGCTTTTTTCATCGCTCACGGTGCTGGAAAATGTTCAGGTGCCGATGCGCGAATATCTGCAAATCTCAAAGAAGCTGCGTGATGAATTGGCTATTTTGAAGCTCCAATTGGTGGGCTTGTCGCCGCAGGACGCGCTGAAATATCCGTCTGAATTGTCCGGCGGGATGATCAAGCGGGTGGCGCTGGCGCGCGCATTGGCGCTCGATCCGGCGATCGTTTTTCTGGATGAGCCAACCTCGGGGCTTGATCCGATTGGGGCGGCTGAATTTGATGAATTGATCGCAAAACTACGCGACACGATGGGGCTGACGGTTTACATGGTCACGCATGATCTGGACAGTTTGTTTTCGGTCGCGGATCGGATTGCCGTGCTGGGTGGCAAGCGTGTGCTGGCGCAAGGCAATATACAGGATATGCTTGCCAATGATGATGCGTGGATCAAATCCTATTTCCGGGGCAAACGTGCGCGCATGATCCCGCGTAATGGTCAGGCTTAGAAGGCGCTATGGAAACGAAAGCAAATTATGTCGCTGTTGGCACATTCAGCCTGATCGTGATCCTGGCGACGTTTGGGTTCATCTACTGGCTATACAGCGTTGATACGGGCGCGGAATCAGCTGAGCTGAACATTGTCATCGAAGGATCGGTGACGGGCCTTACCAATGGTAGCCCGGTCAAGTTCAACGGGATCGATGTGGGCGCCATTCGGCGGATTGATTTTGATGCCGATAATCCGCGCCAGGTGATTGCGCGGGCGGTTGTGCGTCGGGATTTGCCGATCTCCACGGAGACCACGGCTGTGCTTGCCTTTACCGGCCTGACCGGGATTGCCCATATCGAACTGGCGGGCGGCAACATCATGGTCGACAATGTTTTCCAGATTGCCGAGGATGCCGGCCAGACCGCGACAATCAAGGCTGATCCATCGGCGGTGACCGACCTTGTTGCAACCGCACAGGACATCTTCACGCGCGCGGACAGCGTGCTGACCGAGTTGGAGAGTTTTGTCAGCAGCGCCAGTGGACCGCTCACCGAAACGCTTGAAAACAGCAGCCGGATCACGTCTGCCCTGGCGGAAAATGCTGATGAGGTTGACCAGTTTCTAGGCGGCATTGGCGCGCTGGGCGAGACGTTGGAGGGCGTGACGGGCGCGTTGAACAATACGCTTCAAGGTGTCGACAATCTGCTTGCCGCCGTGAGCCCGGAAGATGTTGAAGCCATGGTCAGCGATGTGCGCGGCATCACATCGAATTTGAACGAGGCGTCCGGCGATTTTGAAGAACTGACGGCGACCGCGACGCAATTTCTGGAAGGGATCCAGGAAACCGGGAGCAGGTTGGACGCGACCGTGCAGCGGATCGACGAGATTGCTGCGGCTGTTGAACCCGATGCGGTGGCTGCGGCTGTCGACAGCATCAGCGCGGCCAGCAGTTCCATTGCCGAAACGGCAGCGGCCGTCGGTGAAATCTCGGAGAGTTTCCAGGGGCGCACAGAGCAGATCGACTCGATATTTGCCAACACAACCGAATTGGCTGAACGCCTCAATGCGGCTTCGGCGCGGGTTGATGGCGTGCTGGCGCAGGCCGAGAGCTTTCTGGGCAGCGGCAGCGAAGGCGGCGCGGATAATCTGATCGCCGAAGCCACGGCAACCCTGCGGTCGTTTCGTCAGACCGCTGATACGCTGAACGCGCGCCTGGACCGGATTACATCCGGCCTTGAACGGTTTTCCAATGATGGTCTGCGCGATGTGCAAGGCCTGCTCACCGATACGCGCCGCTCGATCACGCGCATCGAACAGGCGATCGCATCTATTGAGCAGAACCCGCAGCGGCTCTTGTTTGGCGGCGAGGGCAGCGTTAAACGCTTTCCCAGTAATGGTGAGCGGCAGCGCCGCTAGGATTTGAGTTGATGCGCCGCAATCCCACAGCTGCAAGAATTGTCCGATCGTGTGTTGTCACACTGTCGATGCTCTCATTGGCAGCATGCACATCCTTGCTGCGTCAGGAGGCGACGTCAGACACGTATCAACTGACCGCATTGCCGGTTGTCGAGACATCTCGGGTTCGCCCGGGCCTACAATTGCTGGTGCCGGAGCCGACGGCGCTGAAGGCGCTCGATAGTGAAAACATTGTTGTGCGGCCCGATCCGATCACGCTGCAATATCTCGATGAGAGCCAGTGGAGTGACCGGTTGCCACGGTTGGTGCAAAAGCGCCTCGCGGAAACCTTTGAGGAAACGAACCGTTTTGACGGTGTCGGTCTGCCGGGGCAGGGGCTGGCAATCGACTATCAGATCGTCAGCGATATCCGCGCATTTGGTGTTGATATCAGCCGACGCCAAGCGATCGTCGTTATCGCGGTGAAACTATTGAATGACCGCAATGGCACGGTGACGGCGACAGAGACGTTCAGCGCGACAGCCGCCTTTGGTGCAGGCGCCGGTGCGCCCGATTACGTGGCGGCGCTCAACCGGGCGTTTTCGGCGGTGGTCGAGGACATTGTCCAATGGACCACCCGCCGGTTGTAAATCAGGCCATAGCTTAGCGAAGACGCCCGCTGGCATGCGCCATCAGCGTGTAAACTTTACCGGTGTCTGACAGCATCTGACGCTCAACATAACGACCGGTGCGGTCGTTCTTGCCCATTTCATTGACCAGGCTTTCGAAGTCCGCGATGTACTGATCGATGGATGCACGGAAGTCCTTGTCGGTCTGATAACGCTGTTTGACATCGTCAAAGGTGCGTTGGCCGCGTGATGTGTATAATTGCCGTGTAAACACATTGCGCTCGCCATTGCGGTAGCGTGACCAAGCCTCGCGCATCGCGTTTGAATCGACGGCGTCGGCCAATTCACCATTACCATCCAGACCTGACCCTTGCGCGCTTGCCGGGCTGTTGGCAGCGGCCGCGGCCTGCTGATCTTCGGCTTCTGCGGCGCGGCGCAAGAGGTCGCTGACAAAGGTTTCACCGCCCTTTGAGCGCGGTGCCGGTCGTGGTGCTGGCGCCGGCTTTTTCGCCACTGGGGCCGGTGCCGGGGCAGCCGCTTCTTGTGGTGCTGGTGCCGACTTTTTTGCTGCTGGCGCCGGCTTCGGGGCGGGGGCCGGTTGAGGGGTTGCCTTGGCGACGGGCGCTGGTTTTACAGGCGCGGGTGCCGGTGCCGGCGCCGCTTTGGCGGCCGGCGCTGGTGTCGGGGCAGGCTTTACCGCCTGAGGTGCAGGGGCTGGGGCAGGGGCAGGCCGCAAGGGTGCGGCTGCGACTGCTTCCAGCTTTTCGTCAGTTGACGGACGCCCGGAGGCAACCGGCGCTTCAGCGCCAGTTGTCCGGGCTAAGGGCTTTTTTGCGCGGGGGCCCTCCGATACATCGATCGCTCGCCCGCTCTCCTCGACGATGCGTGAGAGATCTTTCAGCGCATTGATCTGCTCGGCCACGGCACGCCGCATGGCGTTGGCGTTTTCGCGCGTTTCGTCGGGTAGCTCCATGACACCGCGCTTTATCTCCTCGCGGGTCGTGGCCAGATCGTTGCGGATATTCTCCGAAATCCGCTTCATGTCCTGGGTCGCTGCCTCAAAACGGGTGATCGCTTCATCCGATGTTTCGCGGACCGTCTTGGCAACTTCGCCGGTCGAGCGCATGGTGGTCTCGTTCATGGCGGTGATGGCCTTGAGCACATCGCCTTCAAACGATTTCAACACGCCGCCGATCTGTTCTGATTTGCCCAGAATACCGGTGGTCAGTTCGTCGATGGCATCGGCGCGCTCCTTGATTGTCCCGGTCAGGTTTGATTGCGCCGAAGCAAGCAATTCCGACGCGCTGGCCAGCATGGCGCCATGTTCGTCGAAATTGAGCGCCAACGCGGAGACATTGTCGAGTGTCTTGCTGGCAACGCTTTCCAGTTTGCTGGTGTTTGTTCCCAGCTCCTCGACCGATTTGGACAGGGTTCCGGAGATCGTCGATGCGCTTTCCTCGAATTTTTCGGTTTGCGAACCCAGCGTTGTTGTCAGGGCCGACAAATTCTCGCTGGTCTGGCCAACCAAGTCGCTCAGCTTGATGCTGGAGGTCGACATGCGCTCCAGAAGCGACCCGACATTTTCTGTCAGGCCCTGCTGCATCTGGTCCACAGAGGCCAACGTGTCGGCGGTCAATTGAGCCAGTGAGTTGACAAAGGTCTGGTTGTCATTGCGCAATTGCTCGGTTGCCGACCGTGTTGCTTCTTCCAACTGACGGGCAATTTCGGTGCCGTCTTCGGTCAAAGCAGACAGGAGCGGCGCGCTTGCGGTGCGCAGCATGTCTTCCAGATCGCGTGCTTTCAGGCTGATGCGCTCTTCGTAAGAGGCAATCTCGCGCGTGATGGTGTCCTGGTGCATGTCCAGCGCGTTGGCGACGCGGATCGCCAAGCCTTCGCTCTTGTCGCTGGTCAGTTCGGCAATACGCTCGGCTTCTTCTGCCAGGCCGCTGCGTGCTTCTGCAACACGGTCACGCAGATTGGTGGCCATAAGGGCAGCGCTTTCTTCCAGGGTCGAACGGACCTTGTCGACGCCGCCGGCCAAAGCCGCCTGCAGCGAGCGCGTACGCTCGTCGATGATGCCGGTTTTGGTCTCGAACGTATCGGCCAGCCGTTCGGTGTTGAAGTTGATCTGCTCCAACACGCCGGCAGCGCGGTTTTCCATCTCGGCGGTGAGCGCCTCGGCGGACCGGCTGACATCGGCTGATGTCTGGGTGAGGCTGGTGACGAGCGGCCCAAGGCGCGCTTCCAGATCCTCGGCGATCCGGTCGGAGGCATGCTTGCCGGCACCAAACAGGGCTTGCGTCTTCTCGTCGAGACGTTTGGCAAAATGCTCGATCTCGCCGGACATGACCGCATCGGATTCGGCGATGTTGCGGGCGACATTGTCGACCAGCGCCTGCGCCCGGCGTTCCATCGAGGCAGCCTGTTCTTCCAACGCGGTGCTGATGCGCTGCGACGTATGGCTGACCGCGCCGAACAGGGCTTGGGTCTTCTCGTCGATCGATTTGCCAAATTCGGAACGGTGCGCTTCCAGCGTGCCGCTCAAGCGTGTTTCCATCTCGGCGCTCTGGCGGGCAATTGCCTCGGCAGAGGCCAGGGCCGCTTCGCCCAAGGCCTGGCGACCTTCCAGGAACTTCTCGGCGATATCTTCGACCGAAGCGTCCACAGCGGCTTTGGTGGCCGCATTGCCGGCTGCCAGCTTCTGCGCAATGGCGTCGGACTGTTCGGCCAGTGTCGCGTTGATCTGGGCCGCTTGTGCCGCTGCAACGTTGGCGCCTTTTTTGAGTGTCTCCGCCATTTGGGATGTGCCAGCGGCGAGCTTCTGGTTGATCTCGTCGGTCTGGTTGGACAGCGTCGAGCTCATGTTTTCCGTGCCTGCTGACAGGGCGGTGTTCAATTGCTCTGTCTGGCTTGCAAGGGTTGAGCCCAATTGCTCGGTCTGGCTTGCCAATGTCGAGCTGAGGTGTGCGGTCTGGCTTGAAAGCGCCGCGTTCATCTTCTCGGTCTGACCAGCCAACATGGTGTTCATGTTTTCGGTCTGGCTTTCCAGTGCTGCGTTCATCTCAGATGATGTCGCAACCATGGCGTCATTGCCGCGTTTAAGTGTCTCGGCAATTTGAGCACCGCTCGTGACCAGGCGCTCATTGAGCTCAGCGGTCTGGCCTGCGAGGTTGGAATTAATGTCAGCCGCCGTTGTGGCAACCGCATTGCCGCCATCCTTGAGGGTGTCAGCGATCTGACGGGTTCTTTCAAGCAGCGTTTCGTTGAGCATTTTGGTGCGGGCATCGAGCGCTTCCTTGAGGCGGTCGGTGCCGGTGTTGAGCGCTGATACGCGTGTCTCAAACTGCTGCAGGAGATTTTCGCCCTTGCCGTCGAGCGTGCCTTTCATGTCCGACAATTTGTCTTCGATGGTTGAAACCAGCGCGCCGGAGGCGTCACCCAATGTCTGGACGAAAGCGTCGGCTTTCATCTCCAGGGTCGAAGCCAGCCCGGAAGAGGAGGCGTCGGTCTTCTCGGTTAGCAAGGCAATGCGCGTATCCAGCAATTCTGCCATTTCGCTGCTGGTCGTGGACAGTTTACCGGAGAATTGGTCGAGTTTTTCAGCCACCGCGTCATTGATCTTGCCGCCGGTTTCAACCAGGCGGGCCACGGCTGTGTCGCCGGTCTGGTCAAGCGCAATGGTCAGCTCGGTGGAGGCGTTGAGCACGTTTTCGCGG
>JBCCRB010000001.1:0-35518 GCA_039208465.1 Pseudomonadota bacterium | reverse complement strand
TTTTCTTGTCTTGCCATATGCACACCGGAACTGAACGCTTTCGGTGCTTGATAGGGAGTGCAACCGCGCTTCGTCAACAACTTACACAAGTGTTGATTGCGGAAACTGTGACGAACAAGGCCGCCATGCCGCGCCGAATTGCGCTCAAGCACGGCTCGCCCACTAACCGTCTGCTTTTGCCGGGGTTGGATCCCTTAGGTGAGGGGCTTCGGATTCAGCGCTTTCCGTTGAGCGCGCGCCACACCTCAAACAAGCTGTTGCGTTTGAACGGACGGCGATCAAATTCGGTCGTCGCATCCAACCAGCCCGCGTCCTTCATCTGGGCCTGTACGGTCGAAAAATGCGCTGCGAAACCGGCATAGCCTGCCATTGTCGAGACAGCCGCCAAATCCGCCAGATAATGCGTATCCTTATAGCGCGATTTGTGACCGAGCAGCGCGCCATAGCAATAGGTGTCGTCAATCTCGTTACACAGTTTCAAAAGCAACATGGTCTTGTCCTGACCGTCCAAATTGCCGCTTGTCACAAGCGCGCGAACAACTGGTATGCCGAACGGATAGCTGCCGAACCGGAAGATCATGTCCTCGACCTTTGGGCCGACTCGCGGTGTCAACCATTGCCGATGGGCAGGCGTTTTGCCCCGCGTTCCATTTGGGAACCGGCCATGCTTGTAAGCAGCATGGAGAAAGGCGCAGCGAATGGCATCAAATTCGGCTTCCGCGTGTGCGGCTGCGCTTGCCGTGCCGACCGCGTGACAAAGGAACGACTTCCCCGAGGACCGGATGTTAGATCCAAACAGCAGGCACGCCGTTTCATTATCACGCTGGATGATGGATAGCTCATCAGCGGTAAACCCGGCATCGCGAAGCTGTTGATACAATTGCAAATTGGTCTGCGCCAGGTTCATCAAAATATACTAAGTCCGCCATCCGGCCATGTCCGACCGGTGCATCTAAATTCCATCGTGATTGAGGCCGCGTCAAGCTGCTTGCACAAGCAGCATAGCTACGCCAAACACATGCCAACAAAAAAGAGTTTGGTGCTGCAAGTGACCGATCAATTCGTCGATGATCCGCGCGGAAACGCCTTGAAGGCGATTGCCTTGGTCGACACCCATTGCGAGCGTTGCAACGATTTCCATCTGGCATCTTTGGTTCGCCGCGCTGCACTTTCACCGAAATTACGCGTCGGCGATCAGGCCGTTTTCATCGACGCTTTAAAGGCGCAGTTGGTTGAACATGCGCGTGGCACAAAACGCCCATTGCGTGTGACGATCGCCGGCTCGACCGACACATGGTTATACACTGCTGTGCTGAACGCCGCGCTGGAAGCCGGTGGAAAGAAGTTGGCACAAGAGATTGTGGTCGATCTTGTCGACCAATGCGCAACGCCGTTGGTGTTGTGCAGCGCTTTTGCCGAAGAAGCCGACTTGTATATTCGAACACATCAGGGCGACATCAAGAACTATGTCCCGCCAAAACCTGTCGACCTGATTGTCATGCACGGTGTGCTGCCGTTCTTTCCCGAACACGAACAGATCGATTACTTGAATCATATGCGTTCCTGGCTTTCAGCGCGCGGAAAAATAATCTGCTCCAATCAGCATGGTAACGCGCGCGGCGCTGAAGAATTGGAAAGCCGCATCGACTTCACAATTGATAGCTTGAATCGCTTGTTGGATGAAGCCGGCAATATCAGCACGAAGCGACGGACCATACTTGAGGGCCGTGTCCGAACAGCGCTTCAGCGCCGGCACAGATTCAAAACGGTTTTCTCCGATGAAGCCGAAGCGCGCGAACGTTTGCGCACGGCAGATCTTCGGCTCGATAGCTTTCAGGTTCATGCCAATAAGGCCGGTTCCGGGCCGGCAAGCAGATATGCCGCGCGCGTGATTTTCACCTGCTCACGTCTCGCTTAACCGAAAACGCCGAGATAATTGGCCAGATAGCCAATGATAAGCGGCTCACCCCAGACATCCACCAACAGCGAAAACAGCCAGAATTGCAGGGCGGCAAGCGCCACCGAAAAACCGAGCGCGTAAGTGACGCTCGTCTGAACGCGCCTGAGCAGAAGGAACGCATAGAGCAGTGAGGCAAGCGGGATGCCGAGTGGGATACACAAAAAGCAAAAGCCGATCGTATGCGGGACATTATCAAAGGTTTCGAACTCTACCTGCGCCGGCCGCTTGTTCATGACCACTGCAACGCTCATGGCAACCGCCAGAGCCAAGCCGATCGTGCATATGATCAGAGGAAAGGGCGATGCGTTATCCGGCAGCGCGAAAGATACAAGGCCCGCAAACAGAAAGATGACGGCCATTGGAACCGACAGACGGGCATCTTCGCGCGTCGTTTGGAACACGGCAAACTCCCGGTTTCGGACCATGCTGAAGATCAAAATTGCAAAAATCGCCAGCATCGCGAGCGTGGCGGGGCGCGCGAACATCGACCAGCCCCAAACCTGCGACGTCTGGATGTAGGACGTCTCGGCGAGTGGCCCCAAAATAAAGCCGAGCAGGAATGGCGCGCGGGCCCAATCAAGCTTCTTTAGCGCAATCCCGATCAAGCCGCTGATCAGAAACTGAACCAGCGTGATCCAATGCAAGTATTGATAGGCCGCCGCAAACAGCGCCAGCGCCACCGCAAAAGGCACGATATGTTCGCGTTTGAGCGCCGCCATGCGCACAATCCAGGGCACGACCGCAAAGAACATGGGAATGGCGATCAGGTTTGAGAGCGCCACCGTCGCGGCGAGAACGAAGCTGACTTCAATACTGGTCGTCAGAAGGCTTGGTCCGATCGGCTGACCGACAACGGCAAAGGCACCGAGCATAATCGCCATGCTGGAACTGCCCGGAATGCCGAAAAACAGGGAAGGGACCATTGCGCCCCCTTCCTTGGAATTGTTGGCCGCTTCGGTCGCGATGACGCCTGCTATCGCACCCTTGCCGAACGGCACCTCGGACTTGGTGTTGCGTGAAGCATAGGAATAGGCGAGCCAAACCCCCACACTAGACCCAACGCCTGGCATCACACCCACCCCGATTCCGTAAAGCGATGAACGCCAGACCAGCCGCATATGGGAAAAGGTTTTTAAAAGTCCGGCATACACATCAGCGAGCGACGTCGAAACCGCGCGCTGTCGGCCCTGTTCATCATATTGCCAGCGCGCCAGCATCTCGGGCATCACGAACAGGCCGCCAATCACCGCGGCGAGATCCAGGCCCTTCAACAATTCCGGCATGCCGAACGTAAAGCGCGGCTCGGCGCTCATCACATCAAATCCGATGCTGGCCGCCAAAAAACCCAGGGTTGCCGAAAGCAGACCTGCCAGCAGGTTTCGGCCGGAAAGAACGGCCACCATGAACAGACCCATCGCAGCCAGCAACAAAAACTCGGGCGGGCCAAACCAGGTCACCAAGACGCGGGCAACTGGTATCGCTGCAAGAAAGGCAAACGCGCCGATCAGGCCGCCAATGGCAGAGGCGGAAAGGCTGGCGCCGAGCGCCTCTCCAGTGCGGCCTTGTTTCGCCATCGCATAGCCATCAAGCACGGTCGCCGCATCAGCACCTGATGAGGGAAGCGCAAAGGCAATGGCCGGAATGGAGGCCGACGTATGCACGACGGAATGCATGGCAAACAGGAAAACTGCTGCAGCCAGAGGGTCCCAAAGCGTCGCGAACGGGATCGCAAGGATGATCCCGATCCGGCCGCCGATCCCCGGGGCAATGCCCGCCATGAAGCCGAAGGCAGTGCCGAAAACAAGCGCTGAAATCAGGCCGGTGGGACCGGAAAACAGAAATGCGAAATACGCCGCCACTTCGCACCCACGCTTCTATTTTTTTGTTGTCATGCTGGCGGTTTGCCTAAAACGTGCATTGGCGGATTTTCCCTTCCGACATGTCAAGCCCGCAGGCATAGGCCTTGCGGAGAGCCGCGCTGTCCGCCGGATCATCGAGCGCAAGTTTCTTGATATCGCGCGTAAACTCTTCATGCCCCACGAAAGAGACCGGAGTGCCGGTTTCCGCCGCCTCGGCCAGGAATTGCGGATCGGTCAGGATTTCCTCAAACACAGCGCGCAGCGCTGCAACGTCATCATCATTGACACCGGGCGGCGCAAAAAATCCGCGGCCCATGCCACGCGCAACTTTCACATAGTCAACGACCGCTTCTGGTGCGCCATCGACAAGAAATGTTTCAAGCGAGCGCGAGGTATCGACTGCATCCGGGAAGTTGTTGCCGACGATCGTGTAAAGGGGAACCACATCGCCCGATTCCAGCAGCGGCTCAAGTTCTGCGTCAGCCGCAACACTGTAGAAATCCGTGTCACCGGCGATGATCGATTTTAAGCGCGCCGAACTCTTAAAGCCGACGACGATCTTCGCATTGATGCCGGTGATCGCATTGATCAGAACAACAACAGTGGCATGGGTCGCCAGCATGTCGCTGACCGGTGAGATCAATTGTTGCTCTGATTGACGCAGGGCTTCCGGATCCAGTGGGATGCCGCGCCGCGCCGCCATCACGAAGCTCTCTCGCTCAACGCCGGCAATCCAATTGGCATCGGCAAAATTGAACGCCGGTGTGTCATCGGACTGTTGCTGAGCAAAGATGATATCGGGCGGCCGCACAAAACCAACCGCCAACGCACCTTCGTCGAGACGGAAAAGTTCGGCAGAACCGATCGCGCCGCTGCCCACATCATTGAACCTTGCTCGCACGACCGTCTCAGGCAGTGCGCGGCGCAAGGCCGATGAGTAAACCTGCCAAAAACGCGCGCCGCCCCCTGAATTGGAAAACCCGACCATCACCTCCAACGTCCGGCCAGCGAGGCGCTCTTTCGGCTCCATGGCCGACGCCATTGGCGCGAAAATCAGGCTCAACGCCGACAAAAGGATGAAATATGTACGGAGCGGTTTTCTCATGGCGTTGGGCTTTTCTCTTGTCTGGCAGGACCGCAGCAAATCTGCGTGGTTTCGGGGTCGGCTTACGGATCGCTGCTTTGCGTCCGCTGGACGGGTTTTGTCCGACGCCAAAGCCGGAGATACAAGCCCAATTTGTGCATTACGCCCCATTCACTCACGGAAACATAGTCCCTGTACGGCATCGGCGGTGTGAAGCGGACCATTTGTCGGTATCCTTCCCGATGATCAATGGCCGCAAAGGCCTCTACAATTTTCTCCCGCAAAAGGGCACGTCGCTCGGCGCGCTCCGGTGACCCGAGATGAAAACGGGGAAATGTCGGATTGCTGTTAATCTCAAACAGCGCAAACTGGTCATCGTCGACAGCGAAGTCGGCGCGCCCGAATTGCAGATTACCAACATCAAATGCCTGCTCGACCAAATCGCGGTGCGGGTTCTCGCGGATGTAGACCAACTCTTCAGCCGTTCGTTCGTCGTCGCGTAATTGTTTGTTCGACTTCACGACCCAGCTTTTGCTGTATTGGACATGCTGCGGAATAATGCGGTCGCCAATTCGTAGCACGCCGAATTTGCGAAAATATCCATCCCTATTGGGCTGAGCATGGAATTTGACGGCAATACGTCCCTTGGCTGGTTTGCCGTTTTCTCGAAGCTCGGAAACAGCCGCGCGATAGGCGTTCAAATCGTCTAAAATACCTGTTTCAGGTCCATTTGCGCCGTCTTCGGCCCGGATAAACACCGGAAAATCCTGCGGCTGCTCATAATCATTGACCCGACAGATTGAGATCGGCGACAGGCCTTTCAGATGCATCATGCGCAACAGATCATAGCGCTCAAGCACATGCGCCGGATGGTTCAATATCTTCACCGCAGGATCGGATTTGCGCGCGGCCTCCGCGATGGCCGCCGCAACCTCCATCTCGCGCGCGTTTAGCAAATCAAAATCGGTAAAAATCATCGTCCCCGACGGGAAGGCCAAATTGCGAAAAACATCTCGGTAAGTGATCGCGCGGACATTCGAAAAAGATGACCCGGCCCGTGCCAAACGTTTCAGCGTGTGCCGATTACCCGAATGAACGAAAATATTTATCATCTAGCGTCTCGTCAGGCCGTTTTCGCTTCATTTGTAGAGTTCGGATTTCATCCCAAAAAGCGCACCAATCCGGCCCGCAGCCCAACCAATCGACCGAACGCCGATCACCAGAGAGGCGAGGCCGTAGACTGGTGCGACCATGATGGCAAACCCAACGAACAACCGGATAAGGGATGTGCCAACGGCGGCCAAAACGATATAGGGCGTGAGCACGGCATGCTTCGTGTGAAAATTGGTCATGGATTGGTAGGCCGACCGCCTGAACTGATAGCTGAGCGTGAGCCGATCATCGGTGATCGTTTCAAAAACGACCGCTTCATTGCACCAGGCCGATGTCGCCCCCGCTGCACTTGCCGCCCGGAAAAAGACCGCATCTGAACCGCCCGAGACCAGCATTGTTTCATCGAAACGCAAACCGGTCTGCTTCTGCCAATGCAAATCGCACAACCAATTATTCGTCACGACCGTTACCGGCCGGCCCTGTTCCGCGGCAGCGGCGGCCTTGTCGTTTTTCCGGTCGGCCCGCGCTGCCAGCCCGCGATTGATCGCAGCCGGCCAGACGGCCATTTCCTTTGGCGGTGGGGTGACCTTAACCGGACCGCCGACCAAATCTGCCCCCGTTTCACGCCAGCAGCGGACCAGGTGAACCAGCCATTCGCGGTCCGGATACTCGTCATCATCGATAAAACACAACGCATCGGCGTGCGCGGCATGGGCCTCGTCAATCGCCCGGTTGCGCGCAATCGGTATGGCGCGCGGTTCCGCACGGCGGTAAAGGAGCGCTCCATTGAGCGATCCATGCGCTTCGGTCACGTTTCGCGCTGAGCCCTCGGCATCATTGTCGACGACGCAAAAGATCAGCTTTGCTCCATCGGGATGCGCCAACTGATCGAAATGGGAGAGCGTGCGCGCAAGTAACGCCGGGCGTTGGTACGTCAAAACAACGACAAAGACCGTGAGTTGACGCGGCGAACTCGCCGTTAAAACGCCATGCCTATGCTTTGTGACCCCTGCCAAATTGCGCTTGTCCGCATTTTCCGCTGCATTTTTCTTACGCTCTTTTTGGTGCGTTAACACCCGCCACAGCAAATCATACCCCGGTTTTCGCGATACGCTGTGGCTTCAGCTTAAGTCAGCTTGCCCGGATACCGCCGCACGCACATCCATGCCCGTGTACAGCCCCGCCTTTTGCGCAGCACTGTTCACATGCGAAACGATGCCATTTTCCCACATATCGGCGGCATCGCCGATCCGGCAGCTCGTGTGGGCGACAGTTGCGCAGGGAATATTTCGGTCCTGTAACAAGGTTAGCGCTGCAATCCCGGCATTGTCCTTGCCGCCGCCTGCATCGTTGAAAAAGACCAGCTTCAAGGGAGCCTGCAGCGCAAACTCAGCTGAACTCGCACCCCCATGAGATCCGGAAACAACAATCGCCCCTGCATCAGCCGGTGACACGCTTGTAATCGTATCCATTAAGATGATCGGCCCGCCTTTTTTGCAGGTGATTTCCTTTCTCAGCATGGCAACGCGGCCCCCGATTCACAGCGCCACAGCAAACCCGACCCGTTGTAAGAAATCAAATTGTTGGCATCGTTTAGCGTCTCCGACCGTGTCACCGATCCGCCAGCAGGGTAATTCCGTGCGGTTGAATTGGACCTCCGTTTTGATTCCCCGGTAAACTCAACTATGTTGACCAAGCAGACCGGCAGAAAAACCGGGGCATGGGTTACGCATTGGCGCGTTCAAATTAACGGAGATCGTTTCGCGTTGGCAGTGAAGGTCGCATTGAATGACACCTTTTGTGGTGACGTGTTGGCAACGCAGCGTCGGCTGCGGACGCGGCTGCTTGATCGTCCCGCGATCCGGCACAAAAAAGCCCGTGATCTGGCCGCCCATCTGCTTTTGAACATTGATGATCTGACGTCCTGCTGGTCGATTGCAACCAAATGGCTGCGGGTCGAACTCAAATGCCACCGCGTCGATGCTGGCTTCGGCCAACCCAACGCGCGAGACTATTATCCCGGTTACGCGGAAGCCAAATCCGGCGACTATGATGTACCGTCTTTCGGTGGCGCCATGGTCTATAATTTCGATCCGGTCATGCAGACCATGTGGCATGACAGGCGACCAATCGTGCTCGCCGATATCAAACAGGATAGCCGCGTATCGCCTTATCTTCGCAAGCGGATTTCCGGTGCCCGCACACGATCAAAGATCGGTGGTGCGCTGCGAACCGGCAGAGGCGGTTATGGCCTGATCTGTGCCGATTGGACCGAACATCAGGTGCCATCGGAATCCGGTCTGTATGATTGTTTCGAGCAGACGGTCGAGGATGTGATCAGCCCGCTAATCGCTGTTTCACGTCAGATATCGCAAGAAGGTAGGCCTGATCAGGCAGCGTCGCCGAACGCCATTGGGGCCGAAACGAACCCGTTAATCGGGCTGACTGCATCAGAGCTCGAAGTCGCGCATTTGGTTGCGCAAGGCATGAGTTACAAAGAGATAGCGCGCATTCGCGGCCGCTCATTTTCAACCATCGACCATCAATTGCGCAGCATCCGGCAAAAGACTGGTGTCCAAAGTACGTCGGCCCTTGTGAGCCTTCTGGCGAAGCTCGCGCATTAAAATTTTCGATTGTAAATCAGCCAGTTGACCGGAAATCAAACGCTCGCCGTTCGCGTGATTATAGCCTTTATTTTCAGTACGCATGACGTCGACATTCCGGGCGTATCGCGAACTTTCGCGATAGATGGACTTATTTTCAGCAACTAGCTCTTCCCAACGCCAAAACAGTGTCCGGCACGAGTTCCAACGAGGACCACCGCCGGCCTGTAGCGCGCTGACGTTTGGGAGAACGTCGCAATACTGGAGGAGGTTGCTTTGTTTCCAATTATAATCCCGTCAACAGTGAACGCTAAGCCGTTCATTTTACGTGCCGCCCACACCGTCGCTAAACGCCGAAAACGATTGCGGTGAAACAACCGCCACGGCGTTGAATCGTCGCTGGCTGGTGCCGCGCTCATCTGACGGTCTCTGCCTTTCAAGGTGAACTGCTGATCAGCACCAACGCCGGTGTCGCCATCGAAGCGATCCGCGTGAACAGCGCATCCACCCATGCACGCCACAAGCCCGCGCGATCCCGGTTCAACGCCATCTCTGAAAACCTAAGATTGAGAGATTTTGCACATGCCCATCGACAACCCGTTTTACTCACCCGAAGTCCAAGGCGTTTTTGAACTGTTTGAACTCGGCGACCTGCTGCTTGAGAGCGGCGAAACGCTGCGTGGTGCCAAGCTCGCTTACCGGACATTCGGAACCCTCAACGCTGACAAATCCAATGCAATCCTGGTGACCACCTGGTTCTCCGGCACCGGCAAGGTGATGCAGGATGTCTATGTTGGTGAGGATCACGCGCTTGATCCGAGCAAGTATTTCATCATCATCGCCGACCAGCTGGGCGGCGGCCTGTCATCCTCACCGCAAAACACACCAGCGCCTCAGGCAATGGCGAAATTCCCGAAGCTGAGCACCGGTGATGATGTGACCGCGCAGCACAAGCTGGTCACTGAGCACTTCGGGATCAAGGAACTCGCCTTGATTGTCGGCGGCTCAATGGGTGGCCAGCAGGTCTATGAATGGTCCGTTGTCTACCCTGACATGGTCAAGCGCGCCGCGCCGATTGCCGCAACGGCACGGATCTCCATGCACCAGGAAATCTTCGTTCAGGCGCTGGAAGAGGCGATCATGGCCGATCCGAACTGGGCCAATGGCTGGTATGCGCGGGGATCAGACGTGCGCGACGGCATGGACCGCTTGGCAAAAATCGTCGCCACCCTCGGTTGGTCGACGCAGTTTTACCAGGAAAAACGCTGGCAGTCTGTGCTCGGCATGTCGTCGCTCGACGATTTCATCAATGGCGTGATGAAAGCCTATTTCGAGCCGATGGACCCCAATGTCCTGCTTTGCGAAATGCACAAATGGCGACGGTCCGATGTGGCCCGCCACACCGGCGGCGACCTTGCTGCCGCCCTTGGGCGCATTACGGCGATCACATCGATTATGCCGATCAGCCACGACCTCTTCTTCCCGCCGAACGAGCACGAGGAAGATTGTCGCCTGATTTCGGGTGCCAAAATCCGCGTTATCGAGACCAAAGAAGGCCACATGGGCCTGAACGGGTTTGAGCCCGGTTACATGGAACAAGTGGACCGCCACCTCAGCGAACTGCTGGCCGCACAGGCCAACGAAAATGTTCTCGAATATCGCACCTCAAACCAGACAGGGCGGCAATAGCCGCGCGTCCTGCAACCCTCACCTGATCGAGAAGAGCCATGAAACTTCCGAAACTCGCAGTCCGGTCGGCGACCAAGATTTACGGCACCAACTCAGGTGGCCTGCTGGCGCTGGACAACATCAACCTGGAGATCGCCGAAGGCGAGTTCGTCTCGCTGGTCGGACCGTCCGGCTGCGGGAAAACGACACTGCTCTGGTCAATGTCGGGTCTGCACGAGTTGACGAAAGGCTCGATTGAATTGAACGGCAAACCGATCGACGGACCGCATCCGCAGATCGGCATGATGTTCCAGGAGGCTAATCTTTTGCCCTGGAGAACGGTCCAGAAGAACATCGAGTTTCCGTTCGAGATCCGCGGAAAGAAGCCAAAGTTTGGCAAGATCGACGCGCTTCTTGAGCGTGTGGGTCTGGGCGGCTTTGGCCCGCGCATGCCGCGTGAATTATCCGGAGGCATGCAGCAGCGCGCCTCCATCGTGCGGGCCTTGGCTTCTGACCCCGATGTCCTGTTGATGGATGAACCCTTCGGTGCGCTCGATGCCTTTACCCGCGATGAGATGAACCTCCTGATGGAGGAAATCTGGGAGGAGACTCGCAAGACCATCGTGCTGATCACGCACAGCATCCAGGAAGCGGTTTTCCTGTCCAACAAGGTGCATGTGATGAGCGCCCGCCCCGGCCGCATGCACAAGGTCTTCGAGGTTCCATTTGAACGGCCTCGGCCGCTCAAGCTGATGGAAACAAGAGAATTCTTCGATCTCGTCAACGAAATCAAATCAGAAATCCAACACCAGCCAAGCGCTGGCGCCCGGGCGCTGGCAGCGGAGTGACATCACCATGAGCAACGATGCGATTGCCAATAAAATCCCAAGCTTTGGCAATGAGGGCAACAGCGAGGGTCAATCAAGCGTGAACGCCATGGGCGGCGGCCTTAGCGGTGGCTTGGGCATTCAAAACATGACCGAAGTACTGGCCATCATCGGCGTAGCGGTGGTGATCATCGGTGGTGCCGAATTCCTGCTCCGATTCTTTGAGGTCAAGGAGTTCGTGATGCCGACCCCTTCAGCGATCGTCACCGCGCTCTTTGTGCATTTTGACGAGATCGCCCCGCACCTTGGTTATACGCTCGTCGAGCTCAGCGTTGGCTTCACCATCGGCGCCACAATCGGGATGATCCTGGCTGCGGTGATCACGCAATTCCCGTTCGTGGAAAAGATCATTACGCCCTACATTCTGTTGCTCGTCACAACGCCAATGCTCGCGCTGGTGCCGCTGCTGATCCTCAATTTCGGGTTTGGCTATGCGCCACGCATCATCGCCGTGGCACTGGCCGCCGGTCCGATGGTGATGATCAATTCCGCCACGGGCTTTCGCCGCGTTGACCTTGGCAAAATTGCGTTAGCGCGCTCTTACGGTGCGACTACGCTGCAGATCTTCACGAAAATCCGGATCCCGATGGCGATGCCGATGATCATTGTCGGCCTCATGATGGGCGCGATTTTCTCGGTCATCACCGCCATTGGCGCGGAAATGTCGGGCGGCGGATTTGGCCTCGGCAGCAAACTGACAACATTCTCGTCGACCCTGCGCACGGCCGAATTCTTCGCGGTCATTCTCATTCTCGCGATCATGGGCATCCTGATCTACGTATTTTTCTCCTGGTTGGGCAAACGCCTCGCCGGTTGGGAAAGCTGATAGTCGGGCGGTCTGCTGCACCGCTCGGCAGGCCCGCCACACATAACGCAAGCGGAAATGAGTGGAGGACAGTTTAATGGTCAATTTCCCCAACAAGGCAGGCGTCTCAAGGCGCACATTCTTACAGGTCGGCGGCGCCGGCGTGGTTACGGCAACCGCAATGGGCGGCAGCTTTCTGTCGACCGGTGCCGCGCGCGCAGCGGGCTATTCGTCGCCCCATACCTGGATCTCACCGCGTGGCACGATCGAGGTCATGGATGATTACGCGATCTGGGTCGCCCAGGAGATGGGCTATTTCGGCGATCTCGGCGTCGACGTGAAGCTCGAACCCGGCCCGCCCGGCGGCACCGCCGTTGTACAATTTGTGTCCGTGGGACAGGCCGATATGGGCTTTCCCGCGCCCGGCATTTTGGGCAACTCCATTGAGTCCGGCATGGGTTTGGTCTCGATTTTCGGCACTGGCTATCTCGATCTATTCAACATCGCCTTTCGCAAGGGTGAGGGCATGACCGATCTGAAGGGCCTGGAGGGCAAGACGGTGCTGTTGGGCTCTGCCGCGTGGCAGTCGATTGCCGACCCGATGCTCCGCGCCGTCGGCGTCGATGTCTCCAAGGTCAATTATGTCGAAGCTGGCTTCCCCAATTGGACCGCCGCGCTGGCCGCTGGTGAAGGCGACGCCTGCCTGGCCTGGGAGGGCCTGCGCGCGCTCTTGGAAAAGAACAACCAGAAATTTGACTATTGGATGGGCATGCGCGGCTCACCCCTGCCGTCCAACTCGCAGGTCGTGCGCCGCTCAGACCTTGAGGACCCGGACCGCAAAGCCTTCCTGCAAAGCTATGTGAAGGGCATGGCGATGGGCCACGAGTTCGCCGAACACAATCCGCGCGCGGCCACCGACATCGTGTTCAAGGCGCTGCCCGCCACCAAACAGGGCTTTGGACCGCGTCCAGGCACCGAAAGCCTGATGCAGATCCACCGCACCTTTAAAGGCGACATGACGCAACGCGCCGGGTGGGGCGAGCACGACATCGCCGGGTTCCAGAAATTCTTCGACATCCAAAAGGAGATCGGGCTGCTCTCCACCGACATTGAAGCCGGCAACTTTGTCCTCAACGACTTCATCGCCGAAGGCAATGATTTCGACAGGGACCAGGTCAAGGCCGACGCCATGAACTACCAGCTGCCCGATGATCTGGCGGCCGTCGACATGGATGACGTCGAAGCCAATTTCTACAACAGCGCCATAAACTAAGGGGGCGGGTCGGGGGGCGGCGTTCGCGCCGCCCCAGACATTTCGGTCAGGGCACGAAAACAGATGAACCACTTTTCCAACGCAAAAGAAGACATCGTCCAGGAAGCTGTCGATGGCCTTGCATCCGCTTCCGGCGGCCAATTGCTGCGCCTGGACGGCTACCCCTTTATTCGGGTCGTGGCGCGCGCTGATTGGGACAAATCGAAGGTCGCGATCGTTTCCGGTGGCGGGTCCGGACATGAACCGGCCCATGCCGGTTTTGTCGGTAAAGGCATGCTGACGGCGGCCGTGTGTGGCGATGTCTTTGCGTCCCCGTCGGTTGATGCTGTGCTGGCCGGCATCCTTGCGGTGACCGGCGAGCCGGGCTGCCTGCTGATCGTTAAAAACTACACCGGCGACCGGCTCAATTTTGGCCTTGCCGCCGAACGGGCACGCGCGCTCGGCCTCAAGGTGGAAATGATCATCCTGGAAGATGACATTGCCCTGCCGGGTGCGCCCAAGCCGCGCGGCGTTGCCGGCACGCTGTTTGCGCACAAGATCGCTGGCGGCGTTGCCGACGCAGGCGGTACTTTGGCTGATGTCACCCGCGCCGCGCGGCGCGCCGCAACAGGGGCCATGACCATCGGCATGTCGCTCGACACCTGCACGATCCCGGGCTCACCAAAGACAACGCGCGTCGCCCCTGGCCAGATTGAGATGGGGCTCGGCATTCACGGCGAGGCGGGCGCTGACATACTACCGTTTGAGGGCGCGCGCCAGGCCGTCACCGATGCCGTCGCAAGGCTCAAGCCCCTGATGAATGACGGCCATTACGCCGTCCTCCTCAACAATCTGGGCGGCACCACCGCGCTTGAGATGAGCCTGCTGGCAACCGAACTCATCAACTCGTCCATCGGGTTTCAGCTCTCGCATATCATCGGCCCCGCGCCGATGATGACCGCGCTCGACATGCATGGCTTCTCCATCTCGATCTATCCAATGTCTGTGGAGGATGAGATCCTGCTGGCAGCGCCCACCTCGGTCAGCGCATGGCCGGGCCTGCACCAATTTTCAGCGCCGCGCATTGCCGCGGTGCCCGATGGCCTGGCGCCGCCAAAAGCACTGGCCTCGGCCGATCCCGAAAAATCGGCCTTTATCCGCCATTGTTGCGGCGCGCTGATCGCGGCCGAAGCCGACCTGAACGCCTTGGATGCCAAGACCGGTGACGGTGATACCGGGTCGACGCTCGCAACAGCGGCCCGCGCTTTACTCACATCGATCGACGATCTGCCCTTGCGCGATGATACGGCCTTGCTGCGCGCGATCGGGCAGGAGCTCAGCCAGACCATGGGCGGTTCCTCCGGCGTGCTGCTGGCGATCCTGTTCTCTGCCGCCGCCGATGCATCCGCGAAAGGCGCCGATATGATGCAAGCGCTGCAAAAAGGCTTGGCGCGGATGCAGGAGGTCGGCGGCGCAAAGCTTGGCGATCGCACCATGGTCGACGCGCTCCGCCCGGCCCTTGAGGCTTTTCCGCTCGGCGCACAGGAGGCGGCAACAGCCGCGCGCACCGGCGCAAACAAGACCGCGTCAATGCGCAAAGCCCATGCCGGCCGGTCCGCTTATCTCAATGCCGATCAGTTGGAAGGCGTCATCGACCCTGGCGCCGAAGCCGTTGCGCGCTTGTTTGAAGCCATCGCCCAAACACCCATCCATGCTCACTTAAGTTCCTCCCTGTACCAGTGAGCAAAAAGGGCCGGCCTTTCGGGGCCGGCCCGGTTTTAAAGGGGTTCCACGAAAGACTTCTTGGCTTCCCGCGAATTGGCTCCGGTGACGTTCCATTGAGCCACGGCGTGAGACGGACGTGAGTAAACAGTCCATCGTCTCATCATGGCTTGTGGTATACCCGCTGATTGCCATGCATCCAGCCAACGGGGCAGACATTTGATGAAGTACGCTTTGCGTAAGCACGCACTTATTGCGCTTTTTGGCAGCGCGCTGTTTCTTGCCGGTTGCGGTGAGCAGGTTTCGTGGAACCAGAAGATCACCATCCATGTCGACACGCCGGACGGGGTGAAGAGTGGCTCAAGCGTGACGCGGGCCATCATTGCCAAAAAGCGGGAAGGTTTTTTATTCAATCCACCGGAAGCACGCGGTGTCGGTTCAGCCGTTTCCGGCGAGGCGGTGGTGGTTGATCTCGGCGACGGCCAATATCTGTTCGGCCTTCTGGGCGCCGGCGGCACAGCGCAATGCGCCATTGATTGGGGCGCCGACAAATGGTGGCCCGATGGGGCGCGTAAGGTGGCGCGGAACAAGGGTGCCGTTCCATTGGAAGGGAATTGCCGACCGCGCCTGGTGACCTTCAATAACATCAATGATCCGGCCAGCGTCAAGCGCGTTGAGGCGGACGATCTGGCGGCCAGCTTTGGCGCTGACTACGCACTGCAGTCCATCACATTGGAAATCACCAATGAACCGACCACCGAGGGCAAGGTGGAGGCGCTTATCGATTGGTACAGCGGTTATCCTGAGCCGGGCCTTTGTCCTTCGACTGGTCGAGTAACGGATATTCCTTTTTGCCGTCGGGTCAAACATGGCGATTTGATCAGCGACTAATTCAATCAACTCAAACACCAATTGGGGCAAACCAGTAAAACTGAAAAGGGGCAATAAATGACGATCTCTAAGGATGTCTTCCTCGCGCAACTCGCGATGGATGCGTATAACCGTGGCTATGGAGCCGGTGTGGCGGACGGCACTGGACCAACGGACGCAAATGGGTTTGACGCGGATGGGCTTGGCGGAACAGCAAGCACGCTCGGCAGCATTGCTGTGCTCGATATCGATCTGCCAGATGGAGCCCAAGCCGCCGGCTTCTACGCCGTCTCGTATCAGGTTACCGATGGCAGTGCGATCGACGGCTATGAGACCGGCGACATCATCATCTCTTTTCGCGGGACGGACAATAACTCGCTGTTTTCCGATAGCGTTTCTGGCGGTGGTGACCGATTCTATGGATGGGGACTAGGCGCAGGATCTTACGATGCCACGCAAGCCGGGCTTGCTGTGGAATTCTACAAGTCGGTCGTCGCCAGCCAACTGAGCAAGTCTGTCTCGGATCTGACGCTCAGTGACCTTGCCGATGCCGATATTACGCTGACCGGGCATTCGATGGGTGGCGGGTTGGCCGGATTTGTGGCGGGCCGCGAATTGGCGTCGATGACGTGCCATTGATCTACAGCGTGACAACAGTGTGAAAGCTGCCTGTTTCACCTGAAGGTTGCTTGTGAGGTGTAAGATGATTTGTATGAATACGGTCAACGGGCAGACATTTGATGCTTAAAGCTTTTCATAAACATGTGAGCAGCCCGCTTTCGGCAGCGATGCTTTTATGGCGCGGAGAGCTTCGGAAATTTTCGGAGAATAAAGCTGTTCACCGATACTTACATAAAGGCATCAGGTAAACAAATGAGACTAACTTACCGACACTTTTTGCATGCCGCAGCTTTCTGCATCGCTGTCTTTTTTGCAGGTTTGGGGCCAGCAAATGCAACATCTATAAATAAGGTGTTTCGCGGGAACCCGACGCACATTGTTGTGCATGTGAGTGTTATCAGTAATCGCGAGGAAAGGGAGACACTAGGCCCGCAGCTCACAAATCAGGTTATGCGCCTCATAGAGGAGCGCGCTACTGCGGAGAAGGTCGCACTCGAAGTTAGGAACTGGACTTACGATTATAAGGCAGAAGGCGTACTGCCCTCCAAACTACTCAGTTTGCTGTTTAGTGTTAGAATTGCTCAGGAACCTCAGTTTCCAAAGCCAGCAGCCTATAACTACGTCATCTATAGGCAGGACGCAGATGGTGAAGTGCTGTCTGCCAGCAATGGCGCGCCAATCATCACGTCGCTTGAAGGGTTGCACGCTGATTCATCCAGCTTGGAAAGATCAATCAAGGAAACCGTAGACGACATTTTAAGCGGTGTTTTCCTTGCAAAGTCGATCGATGGCACAGTCAAAAAAAGGGATCGTAGAAGACCGTAAACCATTTTGAAACGGGCAACATAGTCGACATGAAGGGGCAATCAAATGACGACAAAAATAGACGAAGCACGCGATATCCGTGAGCTTAAATCAGGAAACTCCTGGACCGGCCAAACCATTACCTATTCATTTTTAGGCAGCCTTCCCGCCTATTATGACGGGTTTGGGCCCATAAATGCGGGCACTTATCACGATGAACCGTTTTCAGATTCACAACAGGATCAGGTCAGCGAGTTACTTACGCAGATTGAAGACCTGACGGGTCTCCAATTCGACGAGGTGGCGCAAACTGCAGGCACTGTCGGGGACCTAACGTTTGGATTCGCAACCTTACCACTAAACGTGTCGGGCGCCATCTTGAGTTATGATGATTCCGATCTGAAAGGTGATATCTGGATCAACAAAACTGCAGCAGGGCAGCCAGGTGGATTGAGCGAAAATGTGCTGCTGCATGAAATCATGCACGCGCTGGGGTTCAAGCACCCGGTAAACTATGGCGGTTTCTTTAGCTTGGATCCGGGACCGTTCTTTGACCGGGATGAAGATCCGACAGAGCGGTATACGGTCCTGTCAGAGATATCCAACACCGACGGATGGTCGCTGAGTGGCTTCCAGCTTTATGACATTACGGTCCTTCAGAGCGTTTATGGCGTTAATGAGAACTTCAACACAGGCAATGACACCTACACCGAACAAGTTGGAGAGCTTTACTCGATTTGGGATGCGGATGGCGTTGACACACTGACCGCTAGCGGCGTTCTGCAAAATGCCATCGTTGATCTGCGTGAGGGATACTTCAGCACGATAACGAGCACCGTCGATGGCTACGAAAACATTTCAATCGCGTTTGGCGCAAAGATTGAGAATGGCATCGGCTCGGCGCAGCACGACGTGATTGTTGGCAACGCATTGAATAATGATTTGCGCGGCAACGAGGGTGATGACGTTCTGTTCGCCGACGAAGCGGCTCTGTTGGGCGCCACCGATGGCGACGACCCGGCCGGCGTTTACTTCACATCTGAAACCGGCGCATACGCGATCGAGAGCCAAAACGACAATGCTGCTTCATCAAACATTCTGGTCGGCGGTGCCGGTGCCGACATAGTATACGGCTCGTTTGGCGCAGACTTTCTCTTTGCCGGCGATGTCAACACCAGCGCATTTGAATTTGTTTCCGATGGCGCAGGCGGCTACCTGATTGGAACGCTTCCGCCTTGGTCCTCTACACCCGATGGTTTCAGCACTTGGGACGATGGTGCCGTTGACTACCTTTATGGCAGCCACGGCTATGATTACTATTTCGTCGGCGCGACGGGGGAGGGTGATGTTCAAAGAATGCAGATCGGTGCTTTTGACGAATTCAGCGGATTTAACACCGGCATTTACGACCATATTGATGTGATCAATGATGTTGATGGGCAGGGGCAAATCTGGTGGAGTTTGGATGGAAAAGATGATGTTGGTTTGAACTTCCAATTCCAGGAACTGGCGCAGCAGATATATACGCAAAGCCAGTTTGATCTTTTCGAAAGACCCAAATGGGGCGGTTTCTTGCTCGACCGCTACACCGATCCCGACACCGGTATCACCCAAGATCGTTTCATCTATTTTGAGAGTGAAACCTACACAGCCCTTTTCGCGATCGAAGGGTTCTTCAATGGTGCGTTCGGGCTGACATTTGACGGCTATTATCCGGGAACAATCGAGTCCTTGGACCCGATACGCACCGACAGCATTAACGGAACCGGGGGCGACGACACGATTGATGCCGGTGGCGGCGATGACTTTATCGAGGGGCTTGGCGGTGCCGATCTCATTAACGGGGGGCTGGGGTTTGATACAGCCTCCTACATGAGTTCGCTGACGGGTGTTGACGTTGACCTTGAAGCAAACACGGCTTCTGGCGGCGATGCCAACGGGGACACGTTGGTGAGCATCGAAGCGCTACTTGGCAGCAGCTTTGATGACCGCCTGGTTGGCGACCTGATCTCCAATTTCCTTAATGGAAATGCCGGCAATGACTGGCTCGATGGCGGCGCCGGTCTTGATGATTTGTTTGGTGGCAGCGGCGATGATACGCTGATCGGCGGCCTTGGCAATGACACGCTCTATGGGGGTGCTGGCGACGACACTTACGTTTACAACAATGGCGACGGTCATGACATCATCGACGACAGCTATGCGTTTCCGATCGGTGGTGGAAAGACGGATACAGTTGTTTTGAGCGGCATAGACATGGATCGTGTGAGCGTAAGCCAGGACGGCGGCGCCTACATTCTGGAGATTGCCGAAAGCAGCCCCGGGGCCGGTGATGCCGGTTCAATCACGCTACTCAATACTGTTGATGGCGCCAAAGGGCTGGGTAGCGAACGGGTGGCGTTTGATGATGGAACCGTATGGACCCGTAACGATCTGCGGGATTTAACCCTTGTCGGCGCCGATGGCGAGACCGAACCTGATGACTTGCTCTCAGCGGTCTTTCTAGGCACGGATCAGGACCTCCTGCTGACAGAAGCGGTCAAGCTCGATCCGGTCACCGAGGCCGAATTGCTGCTCAGCGGAGATTCGCTGGGCCACCGCGCTGCCGGCGTAAACGAGGGATTGGCCACTTACGACATTGCCATCGCTGCGGCAGATCAGTTGGCCGACAATGAACTGACCGTCGTTCGGCAGGCCAATCCGATCACCAATTGGAGGGCGACAAACGTGCTGATCGACGAAGTTGCCCTTATTTGACTTGGCTAAAAGCCGCGTAATCTCCCCAATGCGAACAATGCCGTCGGTTTCATAACGCCATTGGACTCCCTTCAGTTGCAATCTGAGTGAAAGCCGGCTTGGCAGACCGGACGCAAGGGGCGGATCTTGTTATGCAAAAGAGTGCTCGCACCTTGCCGTGAACCCGTTACAGTGAGCTGCCGAGTGCGGCCAAAGACTATGGGGAAGGGCAAATGCAAAACTCTGAAATCATCTGGGACTATGTCGATCAGCACAAGGAAGCCTTGATCGGCCTATCGGATCGTGTCTTCGACGTGCCGGAAACGCTCTACAATGAGTATCGGTCGGTAGCCGAACATAAATCCATGCTGGCCGAAAAGGGATTTCGCATCCCCGAAAACGCCGCCGGCATGCCGACCGCCGTTTTGGGCGAGGCCGGCGACGAAGGGCCGGTGATTGCCATTCTTGGTGAGTTCGATGCCCTGCCTTACCTCAGCCAGGCGCCGGGCGTGGCCGAACCAACGCCGCTGGAACAGGGCGGCAACGGCCATGGCTGCGGCCATAATCTGCTGGGCGCCGCCGCGCTTCTGGCAGCGACAGCGGTCAAGGATTGGCTGGAGGCATCGGGCGTCAAGGCACGCGTCCGCTATTATGGCTGCCCGGCAGAAGAGGGCGGCGCGGCCAAGACCTTCATGGTGCGCGACGGGCTCTTTGATGATGTGGACGTTGCCATCTCATGGCACCCGGCAACCTTCACGGCGGTCAACCGGGCAAACTCGCTTGCCAACACACGCATCGATTTCACCTTCTACGGCAAAGCATCCCATGCCGCCGCCGCGCCGGAACTCGGCCGAAGCGCCCTCGATGCGGTTGAGCTGATGAACATCGGCGTCAATTACATGCGCGAGCACATGCCCGATGATGCGCGGGTCCACTACGCTTATCTGGATGCCGGCGGCGTGGCGCCCAACGTGGTGCAGCATCAGGCCACGGTCCGCCAATTGGTGCGCGCCGGTGATCTGCCCCAGCTCAGATCGTTGATAGAGCGGGTCAAGAAGATCGCCGACGGCGCGGCACTGATGACCGAGACACGCGTTGAGAGCAAAGTCTTTTCCGGCGTCTCCAACCTGCTCGGCAACCGGCCGCTGGAAGAAGCGATGCAAGCGGAGCTTGAACGGCTGGGGCCGGTCGAATTTGATGAGCAGGATCGCGACTTCGCCCGCCAGATGCAGACAACGCTGACCGACGATGACATCGCGGCCTCGTTCCGCCGATGCGGCATGCCGGCCCCTGAAAAGGGTCTGGCGCTGTGTGACTTTGTGGCGCCGCTTGATCTCGGTGGCGCCGGCGAAGGGTCAACCGATGTGGGCGATGCGAGCTGGGCGGTTCCCACCGTGCAGGCGCGCGTGGCCACCTGTGCCGTCGGCACGCCGTTTCACACCTGGCAGACGGTTGCGCAGGGCAAAGCGCCGGCCGCCCACAAAGGCATGGTCTATGCGGCAAAGGTCATGGCAGCGACCGCAAAACGCGCCATCGAAGACCCGGCCCTGCGCGAGGCTGCCAAGGCCGTGCATGCCAGTCATTTGGAACGCACGCCCTATGTGTCCCCGCTGCCCGTCGATTTGCAGCCGCCGGTTGTCAAGTGATGGTGGTTGCCTTTTCTACCAGCTTTGACCGCGCAAGCTCTTGCGCCGGGAAGGCCGCACGAGCATGAGCGCGACCAATCCCAATGATTATCCGATCGAGCTCACAGCGCCGGATATTTCATCCTACAAGAACGGCAATACGGGCGTCGATTATTATACCAGCTTCGACAGCGGCAAGTCCGGCCCGCATGTGCTGGTGAACGCCCTTGTGCATGGCAACGAGCTGTGCGGTGTCATCGCGCTGGAACATCTGTTTGCAAACGCGATCCGGCCCAGGATCGGCAAGCTGACGCTCGGTTTTGCCAATGTCGTCGCTTACGCCGCTTTTGATGTCGATGATCCGATGGCAAGCCGGTTTCTTGATGAAGACATGAACCGCGTCTGGGATGTGGAAACGCTTGAAGGCGACCGGCACTCTGTGGAACTAAAACGCGCGCGCGAAATGCGGCCGCTGATCGACACCGTCGATTTCCTGTTTGACGTCCATTCCATGCAGCACGCAACGCCGCCGCTGACGATCGCGGGCCCGCTTGATAAAGGCGTTGAGTTGGCGACAGCGCTCGGCGTTCCGGAAGTCATCGTCTCCGATGCCGGCCATTCGGCCGGGCGGCGTCTGCGCGACTATGCCTTCTTCAGTGATCCCGATGACCCGAGAAACGCGCTTCTCATTGAATGCGGCCAGCATTGGGCGGCACCCACCGGCTTGGTTGCCATCGATTCCGTCTATCGCTGGTTACTGCTCCATCACATGATTGACGCGGAGACCGCCGAGCCGCATCTGCTGCCGACGCCGCCCCATCAGCGTGTTGTCAGGGTGACGACACCGGTGACCGTTGAAACCAACGCATTTGAGTTTGCTCAGCCGTTCACCGGCCTTGAGACATTAGCAAAGGGCGAGTTGATCGGCGTCGATGGTGGCCGCGAAGTCAGGGCGCCGCATGATGGTTGCGTTTTGATTATGCCAAGCCGCCGGCTGACACCGGGCGCAACAGCAGTCAGGCTGGGGCATTGGGACAGCTGAGCTGGGCGTCTTGTGCGGCGCCAGCCAACACCGCAACAAGGCCATCAAGATCGGCTTTCAGACGATCAAAGCCGTCGGTCTTGACCACCCGTTCCTCGTCAAGAAATAGCGCGCGGTTGATCTCGATCTGCAGTGAGTGACGCCCTGCCGATGGCTTGCCGTGGCGTCGCACCAGTTCCAGGCCCTTATAGGGATTATTGAGCGCAACCGAATAGCCCTTGTCGCGCAGGAACGAACGGACGATCTCTAGCAGCTCTGGTCCGCACGTTTTGCCTTCCCGGTCACCCAGCACAAAGTCTGCCCGGCGGCGGCCGGCATCGACATTCATCGCGTTACCATACTCTTTCATCGAGTGGCAGTTGATGTACCAAACCACGCCCCACTTTCCAAGCGCGTCAACGATCAGATGGTCGAGCGCCGCGTGATAGGGCTCGTAATAATGCGCGATCCGGTGCTGGCCTTCGGCAACGCTCAGCTTACGGTCGTACATCGGCTCACCGGGCAGCGACAGGCGACGGATCAGCCCCATGCCGGCCTTTGCCTTTTCGCCCGGCGCCACTGGTCCCGGCCACGGCGCATCGAACAGCGTCTGATCAATATCGTCCAGCGCCCGGTTGGGATCGATATAGCTGCGCGGAAAAAACGCCCGCAAAAAACCGCAGCCTTTTGCGCGCGCGCCGGCCCACAATTCATCGACAAAACTGTCCTCTGACCGGCGAAGCCGATGCGGATCGCAGGCGAAGTTAAAATCTGGCGGGTTCCAGGAGCCGCTATGCGGACTGTCAAAAACCAACGGCACCGCAGAAGCCTCTATCGCCTCGAACACCTCGCTGCGCGCTGGGACATAAAAGCTCATCGGTCACCCGTCGTTAAGGTGACAGGCGCTGAACCGGCCTGCGGCAATCTCTTTGAGCTTGGGCGGTTCGGTCCGACACCGGTCCATCGCATGCGGGCACCTGGGGTGAAAATGGCAGCCCTTGGGCGGGTCGAGCGGCGAGGGGATCTCCCCCTTGATCGGCGCATAAACACGCCGGTCTGTCTCCAAACGGGGCGCTTCGGCCAAAAGCGCCTGCGTGTAGGGATGGTTCGGTTCGGCAAACAGCGGGTCGGTCGGTGCCGTTTCCACCACCCGGCCGAGATACATGATCACTACGCGGTCGCTCAAATGCTCAACCACCCCAAGATCATGGCTGATGAAGAGATAGGTCAGGCCCAGATCTTCGCGCAGATCCATGAACAGGTTCAGCACCTGCGCCTGGATCGAGACATCAAGCGCGGCGACTGCTTCATCACAGACAATGAATTCCGGCTGCACGGCGAGCGCGCGCGCAATGCCGATCCGCTGGCGCTGACCGCCGGAAAACTGATGCGGATAGCGTTGATGGTAGGATGGATCGAGGCCCACGCGTTTCATGGTCTCAGCAACAAAATCATCCACTTGCCGCCGGTCGATGAGCCGGTGGTAAAGCGGCGCCTCGCTGATGATTTCAGCCACTTTCAGCCGCGGATTGAGGCTGCTCATCGGATCCTGAAATATCATCTGGACCTTCAGCCGGCTTTCCAGAGCTTCAGCGCCACGCAGGCTTGCCACATCATTGCCCCGATACCGGATCGTCCCGTCCGATGGCGCATGGACCCCGGCAACGCACCGGCCAAGCGTGCTTTTCCCGCATCCGCTTTCGCCCACAAGCCCCACCACTTCACCCTGCTGGATCGCCATATCGACATTGTCGACAGCGTGAACCGTGTGCTCTTCAACCTTTGCGCCGAGCCGCCGCGCCAGCTTTTCTGATGCATCCAGCTTCTTCACAAAGCGCTTCGATACGCTCTCAAGTTCGATAATCGGCGTGTTCATGATGCCTTCTTGTTCCGATCAAGCGCCATATCGAGCGGATGATGACAACGCACCATATGCGCAGCTTCCGGATGCGTTTCCTCGGGCGCGGCACCGCAGGCCTCACCAGCCTTCTGGCAGCGCGGTCGAAACGCGCAGCCGGCCGGCAGATCGACTGGCAAGGGCGCCATGCCGCGGATTTGTGTCAGGCGTGTGCCGCGTTGATTGCGTGACGGCGCCGATCCGATCAGCCCGTGCGTATAGGGATGGAAGGGCCGGTCGACGACCTCGTCGGTCGCGCCCATCTCGACGATCCGCCCGGCATACATCACCGCCACCCGGTCAGCCAGACCGGCCACAACGGCAAGGTCATGCGTCACCCAGATCATCGCCGTATTGTGCTCAGCCACCAGTTTTTGCACTTCGTACAGGATCTGCGCCTGGATCGTGACATCGAGCGCGGTCGTCGGCTCATCGGCGATGATCAGATCTGGCTGATGCAGGAGCGCAATCGCGATCGCGACCCGCTGGCGCATGCCGCCGGAAAACTGATGCGGAAAGCTCTTTAGCCGCTCTTCAGGGCTCGGAATGCCAACCTGCCCCAACACATCGCGGCAGCGTTGGCGCGCATCATCATCGGACCATTTGCCGTGCGCGCGCAGTGCCTCGATCATCTGCGTATCAACGCGCAACACCGGGTTGAGCGTCATCATTGGGTCCTGGAAGATCATCGCAATGCGCCGGCCGCGCAAACCGCGCATTGTGTTCTCTGGCAGGCCAACAAGCTCCTGACCATCAAAACGGATCGAGCCGTCCACGATCCGCCCCGGCTGATCAACAAGGCCCATGATGGAAAAACCGGTCACGGATTTGCCGGAACCGCTTTCGCCCACAATGCCGAGAATTTCCCCCCGGTCGAGCGAGAACGAAACTCCGTCGACCGATTTCACAACACCGGCCTTGGTGAAGAAATGCGTCTTCAGATTGTCAATGTTGATCAGGCTCATCGGCGCAGTCTCGGATTGAGGATGTCGCGCAATTGATCGCCCACCAGATTGATCGCGATGATCGTCAGCAACAGCGCAATCCCGGGATAGAAACTGATCCAATACCGCCCCGACAGCATGAACTCGAACCCGTTCGAGATCAGCAGCCCAAGGCTTGGCTCGGTGACCGGCAGGCCGATGCCGAGGAAGGAGAGGGTCGCTTCCAGCGCAATCGCATTGGCAACTTGAACGGTGGCGACGACGATAATCGGCGGCAGACAATTGGGCAGCAAATGCCGGAAGATCACCCGCCGGTCAGACAGCGCCAGACATTGCGCCGCCTCGACATATTCTTTGCGCCGTTCGACGAGCGCAACCGACCGCGCAGTCCGCGCAAAATACGCCCATTGCACGATGATCAAGGCGAGCATCACCTTCTCAACCCCTGACCCCAAAATGGCCAGCAGCATCAGCGCGACCAAAATCGTCGGAAAGCTGAGCTGCAGATCAACGATCCGCATAATCACGGTTTCAATCGCGCCGCCAAAATAGGCGGCAATCATGCCAAGGCTCAGTCCGATCACCATGGCGCAGAACCCGCTCACAACGCCCACGGCAAGGCTCGTGCGCAGCCCGTACATGATCGCCGAAAGCATGTCGCGGCCCTGGCCATCGGTGCCGAGCCAGTAGGTCATCAGCGGTTCACCTTCGGTGGCCTCCACCGTCAATTCCAGCTCAAAGGGCGTATCGAGCGCACGGCTCGACGAAACGGTGAACTGCGCCAGATCGTCGGGCTCAACCGTCCAGAACGAGCGGAAACTGTGCTTTTCCCCGATGTCCAATTCAGCACCGCGCGGCAGATCATCAAGACGCAGCGGTTCTAATGAAATGCCGTCCAGTGGCGGTGAAAAGACCAAATTGACCGTCACGGCGTTTTCGCCCGCGACCGGCGTCCATGCGAGCTCAGCGCTGTCAACAGCAGCCTCGGGGCCAAAGCTGAGCGACGTACTGCCCGCCCGGCTTGGATCGATGGCCAACGCGATATCGGCTTCCCATGGATCGGTCATGCGCTGCGAGCCGGGCGGCTGGCGGCTGTCTTCCAACCGGATTTCGGACAGATCATAGGGGTTTTGCGGTGCGATGAAGGGCGCAAATACCGCGATGAGAAGGATCACCAGCAGCATCACCAGACCGAGTACGGCAAGCGGGCTTTCCACAAAGTCCGCCGCGATACGGGCCGCCGGGGAAACTGCCTTGGCCGGTTTTTCAGCGCTTTGCGGCACCGCGGCGACATCGGTCATGGGGGCTTCGATGCTGCTCATGCTTTTTGGTCCGACAGGCGGACACGCGGATCCAGCACTGCGTAGAGAATGTCGACGATCAGATTGATCGTGATGAACAGGAAGACAATCACGATCAGATAGGCAACGATAACCGGACGGTCGAGTTGGAAGATGCTGTCAATGATCAGCTTGCCCATGCCGGGCCATGCAAAGACCGTTTCCGTGACTACGGCAAATGCGATGACCGAGCCAAACTCAAGTCCAATGATCGTCACCAACGGGATCATGATGTTTTTCAACACGTGCAGCCCGATCACCCGGCGCGGATGCAGCCCCTTGGCGCGGGCAAATTTCACATAATCCAGATTGATCGTCTCGCGCACCGAGGCGCGGGTCAGCCGGATCACTAGGCTCGTCTTGAACAGGGCCAGATTGATCGCCGGCAGGATGAGATGGCTCAGTCCGTCCCAGGAGAAAAAGCTGCTCTCGATCCCGAGAAACTCGCCGCGTTCGCCCCGCCCGCCGGCGGGCAACCATTGCAGGATCACCGCAAAGACCATGATCAGCATTAGCCCCTGCCAGAAATTGGGCAGCGAAAAGCCCATGATCGACCCAGTCATGATGGACCGGCCGGCAATGCTGTCCGGCTTCAGGCCTGCGTAAAGGCCCAGCGGCACGCCGATCAGGATGGAGATCAGCATGGCGCAGATCGCCAGTTCCATCGTGGCGGGAAAACGCTCAAGGACCAACTGCAGCGCCGGTTCGCCGAACACAAAGCTTCGGCCGAGATCGCCCTGCAGCAGATTGCTCAGAAAAGTCAGATATTGTTCCGGTAGGCTCTTATCGAGGCCAAGGCGTGCAATCGCAGCGGCCCGTTCCGCCTCTGTCGCATCCTGGCTGATGAGGATCTCAACCGGATTGCCGATCGCATAAACCCCGGCAAAAACCAGCACGGTCATGACCGCGACGACCAGCAAACTCTGTAGGATTCGCCTGATGATGAATACAGTCATGGCTGGCTCCACATCCTTTTATCTGACCCTGATGCGGTTCTAGGAAGGCGCTTCGAACGGCAAAATGCGATTGGCGGGAACGTTCAACACGCGCCCGCCAACCAGCTTTGTTTTTACTCGATCACCACATTGGTCGGACGGGTATATTCGTCCGTGCGTGGTGTGTAGCGCAGGCCCTTACGGCTCCCCCAAGTGTTGACCTGAAAGTGGGTCGGGATCAGGCCAACTTCGCGCATGCCGATCTCGGTCGCGCGCGCCAGCAGTTCGGCCCGCAGCTCATCATCAACCGTGTTCAAAGCCAATTGCAGCGTGGCATCGAAGGCCTGGTTGGAGAAGCGGCCCCGGTTGGTGCGTCCCAACCCGGTCTCATCATTACGCGTGTGAAGCAGCGCGCGAAGCGGTGAGGATGCTTCACCGGTGCCCGAACCCCAGCCGACAAGCATGAGAGAGAATTCCGACCCGTTCTCATCACCGGTTGCCCGGCCGAAATAAACCGAACGCGGCATGGTCTCGACTTCTGTCTGGATCCCAACGCGGGTCAGCATTTGCGCGATCGCCTGGGCGATCTGCTCATCATTGATGTAGCGGTCGTTCGGACCATGGATGGTCAGGCGGAAACCGTCCGGATAGCCCGCTTCAGCCAGCAGCGCACGGGCACCTTCCGGATCATATTCCGGCACCTCGATCGTGTCGGAAACACCAAAGAAACCTTCCGGCAACACTTGGCCGGCAGGAATGGCGATACCTTCCATCACCTCTTCAACAATCGTATCGCGGTCAATCGCCATGGAGAGCGCGCGGCGCACATTGACATCCTGAAGCGGGTTAAAGATCTGGTTGCCGTCATTGTTGGTCACGAAGGGCGAGTAGACACGGCGGCTGTCGACATGCAGGTAAATCACCCGGTTCGAGACACCCTGGCTGAGGACGATATCGTCATTTTCCTCCAGCGTGGCGATGTCAGATGTCGGCACACCAGCGATCAAATCCACATCACCGGCAAGCAGTGCGGCAACCCGTGCCGCATCCGAGCTGATCGGGCGATAGGTGACCTTGTCGAAATCAGGCGCGCCGCCCCAATAGTCCGGGTTGGCTTCCAGGACGATGCTTTCGCCCGGCGTATAGCTGACGAATTTATAAGGGCCCGTGCCGACGCTGGCCGCGCCCGCATTGTAATCCTCGGTTGTCGCATCTGCCATCTCTGAGCTGACGATTTGGATTGTCGACAGATCGATGGGCAACAGCGGGTAAGGACCATTGGTCCGGAACTGCAGCGTGAAATCATCGACAACGGTGATTTCCGCGATGCCGGCCGTATAGGTCGCAAAGGAGGACGGGCTGTTGGGCACGTTCGGGACGCGCTCATAGCTGAACACGACATCTTCTGCGGTGAACGCCGATCCATCGTGGAAGGTAACACCCTCGCGTAGTTTGAACTCCCAGACATCATCGGCAATAGGGCCCCACTCCACAGCCAGGCCCGGCCCAAGCTGCTGGTTGCTGTCCTGATGCAACATGCGATCATAGACCATGCCGACAATCTGGTTGTTGTTGCCTGTATTGTGATAATGCGGGTCCATCGCCGTGACTTCCGATGCAACCGCAATCACGATTTCCTCGGCTTGGGCAGGCCCAGCCAGTGCGAGGCCCATGGCCACCGCGGTAACTGACACCGATTTCCACATAGTGCATTCTCCCTGTTCTCACTCATGGTGGACAGCCGGCCAAAAGAATGTGCATTACCGACAGCCCAAAAAGGGAGGTTAGGCGACAACAGCAAATCCACAAAGCGCAAAAACGCGCCGTCGGTGCTGCCATTTTGTGTCGGGACTTTCCCTCCGAACAAAAGCCTAGGAGACAGCAATAAATTCACGAAATGCATAAATGGCATTTTGTTTATTCATTCAATTTATGGGGAAGAAATCCGAGGCCGGATAGTCTCTTGCGGCACCGCTGCGGTTAACTGAAGGCCTTTAAAACAGTCTGCTGTCAGCTCCCGCGCCCATTTATGCAGCGCGTTGTTCTCATTGGTCTTGTGCCAGATTTGCGCAATCGACCGGGTCGGCGAGGGGACCGGCAGCTCCAAAATCCGCAGGCCATACATGTCGCGCGCGACGGGCGCGAGCAGCCGCGGAATGGTCGTAATCATATCCGTTGCAGCCGCAACATGCAGCGATGCTGAATAATGAGGCAGCCTCAGCCGGACATTACGCTCATAACCGGCGGCTTCGAAATCGCGATCCAACCGTGTCAGCCCACTGTGATATGTGGTCGTGCTGATATGCGGCGCGGTTTGGAAAGTGTCCTCGGTCAGCGCGGCGCCGACAGTTTTGTTGGTCGGCGAAACCGCAACGACATAGTCGAAATCACAGAGCTTGGCTGAGGAAAACCGTTTGGGCACTTCGTAATCCCATGCGACCGCCAGGTCCGCAGCGCCGGACTCCAGATCGTCCTGAATGGTCAATTGCGTAATCTCCCGCACGAGACCCCAGGTCGGCAAAATCCTGAACTCGATATTGGGCGCCTGCTTGATTACGGTCGGCATTAACAGGGACGGAACCAGCCCCGTCAGAAGGTCACTCATGATGAGTTTGATAACCGCCGACACGCCGGACGGTTCAAAATCGGCTGGCTCCTGAAGCGCATCCACCAGTGTCCCGATGCCGTAGGAGACACGCTGCACGATGAATTCGCAGCGCGCCGTCGGCCGCATCTCGCTTGGCGTGCGGATAAAGAGCTCATCGCCTAAAAGCGCCCGCAGCCGATTGAGCGCATGGCTGACCGCCGGTTGCGACAGGCCAAGCGATTTGGCGGCCTTGGTCACGCTGCGCTCTTCATGCAGCGCATGCAGCACTTTGAACAAATTCAGATCAACGGCATTCAAATTCTTTCTGCTCATAATGAGCAGACTAAAAATGAATTTGAAGAATGTACATTGCCCCGTGCATTTCGTAGCGCCAGCGCTATATCGACACTGTGTATCCGGACATTAAAAGCTCAAGGAAACGGAAGTGACAAAGGACCATCACCCGACAAGCGTCGAGCATTTGAGCGCGCTGGTTGGCTTTGACACGGTCAGCAGAAATTCAAACCTTGTCGCCGTCGATTATCTAAAGAGCTTCCTTGAAAGCCTCGGCGCGCGCCTTGAAATTATCCACGATGAAACCGGGCAAAAAGCCAATCTGCTTGCCAGCTTCGGACCGGCTGACAGGCCAGGCTACATCCTGTCGGGCCATACCGATGTCGTGCCCGTCGACGGGCAGGCCTGGACATCAGACCCGTTTGAATTGACCGAGCGAGATGGCAAGCTGTTTGGGCGCGGCACAACCGACATGAAGGGCTTTCTGGCGTGCTGCCTGGCCATGGCGCCGCAAATGGCATCGGCTGAGCTCGCGGTCCCGCTCCACCTGGCGTTCTCCTATGATGAAGAGGTGGGCTGCGTTGGCGTGCGCTCCATGATCGACCATCTGACCACATGGGATGCAAAGCCGCTCGGCTGTTTCGTCGGTGAGCCGACGAGCATGCAAGTGGTCATCAGCCACAAGGCCAAACGGTCGATGCGCGGGATTGTCACCGGCACCTCGGCCCATTCATCGCGCGCACCGTCAGCGGTAAACGCCATCGATTATGCAGCACAATTCCTGATCGAACTGCGCCGGGTCGGACAGCAAGCCGAAGATGAAGGACCGAAGGACGACCTTTTCGATGTGCCTTTCACGACCGCCCATGTCGGTGTCATCAGGGGCGGCGAGCAGCTCAACATCGTGCCGCAGGAATGCGTTTTCGATTTCGAGTTCCGCGCCCTGCCGGTCGACGATATTGACGGTAAGGTCGCCCATATGGCGCGTTTCGCCGCCGAGAAACTGCTGCCGCGCATGAAGGCGATCAGCGCGGACGCCGATTTTCGCATCGAACCAATCGGCGGATTTCCGGGCCTCGACACCAGCCCGGATGCCGATGTTGTCGGTCTCGCGAAACGACTGGCCGGGCGCAATGATCACGCCAAAGTAGCTTACGGCACCGAAGGCGGCCTGTTTTCTGAGCGAGGCGGCATTGCGACAATCGTCTGTGGTCCCGGCGACATTGCCCGGGCGCATAAAGCCGATGAGTTTATTACGCGTGACGAACTGGCTGCCTGCGAAACCTTCATCGCCGACTTGATCGATCACGCCTGCCGGTAAAACCAGCCATTACAAAACGGGATAAGGCGCATGCTTGTACTCGAGCGCCGATAAATCAGCCGGCCCGTAGTCGGGCGTATCCACAACAATAATCTCTGCCGCAAAGGGTTCCCACGCCGCACGGAAATGCGTTTTCGACCGTAACAGCACCACATCGAAATCAGCTGGATCGAGCCCGAATTGGTAAAACGGGTCAAAATCGATGGCGCTTTGCGTCAGGCTGGTCACGCTGATCTTGATCCCAGCAACGTCGAGCAATGCCGTGTCGCCGAGGCGCACTTCGCTGCCTGCGCGCATCGTACCGGTGCCCCGATAGGTAAAGTCTGGTCGCACCTGTTCCACTGTCGCGGTGACGGAAATCGGCCCACCGGCGTGCGGCGCCGAGTGCCCGCCAAGCGTCATGGTGACCTGAGCGCCGGGTCCCGCCACCAATGCCTTGGCAGCGCTGTCAGGGTCCCAGAGAAACGGCACGGCGATCCGGGCTTCGCCGGCTTTTTCCAGCAAGGCCCGCAGCCCATACGTGCTGTCATTGGCCCTGTCGGCGTGCTCCAGGATAACAATTGGCCGGGTAGCGGTTTTGGCGAGCGCGAACGCGCGCTCAATGCCCGCTTCCAACTGATAAACCCGAAGCGGCGCCGATAACGCGGCGCGGTGCGCGTCGATATCGGCTGACAAATCATCGGCAAGCCGCTGCGCATCCTGCGATGACCCATCCACGACAGCGACCACCGATGCTCCGCAATTGGGCACGTCCGCATAGGCAAAGCCGGCAAACAACGACACATCGCGATAAATGTCGTTGCCTTCGGAATACGCCTCGGTCCTGGCGACCAGTTGCTTAAGAGGCTGAAGGTCGGTCGCCGAAAAGATCGACGGCACCAGCAGGCCAGGCCGCGCGATCGCAACTTGGGGCCGAATGTCGCCCGAGAGCGTCTTCAACAGGCAGGTCGCCGCGCGCTCGCCTGTTGCGCCCATGTCGATATGCGGAGAATAGCGATAGCCAAACACAGCCGTTGCGCCATCAATCGACTGTTGATCAAGATTGGCGTGATAATCCAGCGCCAGCATGATCGGCATGTCAGGCCCAGCCGCTGCGCGCACCGCGTGCAACGTTTCAGCATCCGGGTCTAAATCTTCCTGCGTGACCATGGCGCCATGCAAATGCAGGAGCACCCCGTCGATCTGCCCCTCAAGCGCCTTCAGGCCGTCGACCAACTCTGCGCGATAGCCGGCCACCGCGCCATGATCGGCAAGGCCGGCCGCGCGCCCGTCCACATAGATAAGCGGCGCGATGGCAGCGCCTGTCTCTTCCAGAACGGCGATGAAACCGCCGGGTACGGTGTTGGAACCGCGATAGGTTTCTAGCAATGCCGGTCCGCGCACCGTGCCGGTTTCGAAAACATCACGGGTGGTGACGTGCGGCAGAAAAGTCGCGCACTCCATATGCAGTCCGGCGATCGCGATGCGAGCGCTCATCGGACAGGCACCCTTGATGTCAGATGCTCGGCCACCCAGGCCGGCGGGGTCCAGACTGTTTCGGGATCAAGCGGAAAGGTCGGGCGCGCAAGGCCGCGAAACTGAAAGTTTGCAAGCACCGGACTGGTCAGCCCCTTGGTATCGACTTCGATGATCTGGTTGGGGGTGAAGAACTCATCAAACCCGGCGCGAAAGTGCCCACGGCTTTTCACCACAAGCGTTCGACAGGCGCCCGGATCGAGACCCAGATGTTCAAAATAGGCCGGATCGGCGCATTGCTTACGGTTGCTGGCGACCACCACGATGATGCCGCCGATACGCAGCGCGGCCGTCGGCCCCAGATCGATCGCCCGTCCCGCCACCAGGCCGCGCCGGCCGGTCACCTTGCCATCGCTCAAGGCAACCACTTGCGCCTCGACGCTTAAGGGCGCCCCGAACGCATCCGGTCCATCGCGCAGAAACTGAGCTTCTATCGTTCCGTTCAGCCCAACAGCGTGCGCCTCTTGCGCGAGGATCGCATCGATATAGAGGCCGTAAAGCACGTTCTGCGCTTGCGCCGCGACCAACGCTGCCAACAGTTCGGTCGTCGTGCCACGGCCACCGCCACCGGGATTGTCGCCACTGTCAGACAGGATCCAGCGCGATCCATCTTCCGCCGTGGCTAAATCAACCGCTTCGCTCACCGGCGTCAGGCTGCGCTTAAGGCGCTTGCGGCCTGCCCACATTTTTCCCGCCAAAAGTGCCGCTTCCCGTTCCGCGTCTGTTTTGCTGGTTGCGGTGACGATCACCGACACATGGCTATCGAGCGTATCACTATAGACAAAGCCGCCTAACATGGTGACGTTGGCGATGTTGCCCCATGGGTCTGTGAGGGCAGCCGCCTGCGCCACGCAATCGGCGTAAGGCCCGGCACTATTGGTGAAAAGCGTGACCGTCGGCGGCGACAGCGGCAAATGCACCGCCGCCATATGGAACCGCTCCCCTTTGATCATGCGTGCAAGGATGATTGCCGCTTCGCGCGCAACATGAGCCTGGTCCACATGCGGGTTGGTCCGGTAGCCGATCAGGCAATCGGTATTGTTGACCATCGCCGGCGACAGATTGGCATGAAGATCGAGCGTCGCGACGACCGGAATGTCGGGGCCGACCGTCGCGCGGATCGCCGCCATTAGCGCGCCATCGGGGTCCGTTTCGCTCACCCCGACCATGGCGCCGTGGCTGGCCAGATAAACACCGTCGACCGGGCCATGCGCCGCCAGCCCATCGCGCACGATGGCAATCACTTCATCCAGCACCGCGTCATCAAGCGGCCCGCCCGGCTCTGCGCCCGCAACGAGGATCGGCACGAAGTCTGCGGTAAGGTGCCGTTTGATCTCGTCCATGAAAGCCGGGATTTCGGCGCATTGGATTGGCGCGGGCTTTTCTTCATCCGCCAGAATGTCGGCGCCGACCAGCCAGGACTTTGCGCCAAAATCTTCGCGCCGGGTCGGTGGCGCAAACCGATTGCTCTCCAAAGCAAAACCAATGATAGCAATCGTCGCCATGAAGCGCCTTGTCTGTTGGCGATTTAGGTTGGCTACGCTAAGGCATGCCCACCGCAACCGCATCTGTCTGCCGGCCAGGGCCTGTCGCGCCAAGTCTAGGAACATCGTACCGGCGGATCAATCAGCGACCAGATTGAAAAAACAGATGGGCATTCAGGATTTGAAGCGCACCGATGAGTGAGACCACGGATAAATCGCCCCTTGGCCGGACAAAGCTGATCGATGTTCCGTTCCTGATCCTTATCGGCATCACACTGACGGCAGCGCTGGCCGTTGCGTGGACGCGCGGGCCGTTGCGCGTTGTCGAGATCGCGTTCGACTACACGCTTTTCCTCGCAGTGCTGAGCCCGAAGATCTTGTGCGGCTTCTTCATCGCTGCGTCGGTGCCGATCCTCGTGCCGCGCGAAACCCTGACCCGTTGGCTCGGCCGCGAAAGCGGCGCGCGTGGCCTGTTCGTGGCCAGTCTGGCCGGCGCGCTCGTGCCCGGCGGCCCGATGATGATTTTTCCCCTGGCGGTCGGCTTGCGGACAGCCGGTGCATCAACGGCGGT